>JACYME010000244.1 GCA_015272155.1 Leptolyngbyaceae cyanobacterium T60_A2020_046 | reverse complement strand
GGCTTGTAGGGGAAAGGCTTGCTCGGCTAAATCCGCCACTTCCAGAGGTGTAGTAGGAAACGGAAGATCACCAAAACCCGCTGAGGATTTTCCGCTGCGATCGAAAGGTCATGAATCATGGCGTCCCCGAGTTGAAGTATTCATGTCACTCAAAACGACATGAATATTGTGAAAATGGCATTAATAATTGCAAAACTGTTACAACACCCTTTCCCGATACGATGCCTAACCCGTCCCTAGGCGAGGCTTCAGGGGAGCTATCCCCGGCTCTACGCGGATTTGGCTGGCACGCGGCACGACCTCAGTGAGTGACCTTGGGGCCTGAATTACGGGGCTCACTCAAGGGGCGGGGAGACCTTCCGTCAGCGCAGTGACTTCTGTGGGGGAATGGGCATCCCCCAGGCTCTAACCCGGATCGCCCGCCGGATGAAGTCATTCCCACCCCTGTCTCGCTGGAGCGTTCCATCCCTTGAGCGTCGATGCGATCGCGGATCCGGCAAATCCTCATTGCCGCTTCATTTGTCTTGACGTTCCTGAGAAAAACACGCCGTCTGAAAATCTAGTGTTAGAATCTAAGTTGAGAATAAGTATCGGTGACGGTGTTTGTTTCCAGTATTGACGGGTTTTTCGCGTTCTATATTGACAGGCTTCTCTCCGAAATCTCACTCTCTGCACTTCTCAATTGATTCTGGAGAAAGTCCATGTCTATCTACGTAGGTAACCTTTCCTATGAGGTTACGGAAGCTGATCTGAGCGAAGCATTTTCTGCCTACGGCTCTGTGAAGCGTGTTCAACTGCCCACCGACCGGGAAACCGGGCGAATGCGTGGTTTTGGTTTTGTTGAAATGTCCTCTGATGAAGAGGAGCAGGCTGCCATTGATGCGCTGGATGGCGCGGAGTGGATGGGTCGCGACATGAAGGTTAACAAGGCTCGTCCTCGCGACAACAGCAACAGCCGGGGCTCCTTTGGCGGCGGTGGCGGCGGCGGTCGTCGCGGCAGCTACTCCCGCAGCTACTAAGGTGCTCGCGATCGCGCTGGGTTAAGTTATCTATCCTCGCGATCACACCCTTTCATTAGAATCCCCCCTGGATCGTGCATCCGGGGGGGATTCTTTTTGATGAGAGTGGGCAAAGTTCTGCAATAGAGCCTGAGCAGCACGGGCGAGAACTTGCCGCTACCGCTATCGCACCGATAGGTTGATCAACGACATTGAGCCGCCCGCCCCCTCAGGATTTGACACAATGACCTGGTTGCTTTGGGGCACAAACTCAATGCCTTCGGGCTCAAATTCGGCAGCGATATCCGCCCCCACCACCGCTGGGTTGAGAATTACCGTATCCAAAAGCTGGATATTAGTCGGGTCAGTGACATCGTGAATCGTGATCGCATCGGAACGCTCGATCGCAACAAACGCCAGCGTGCGCCCCGCAAACTGCCCGATCGACACCACTTCCGGCTCTGGCCCCTTACTGCTGCACCGCTGGGGCAACTGGAGCGCGACGACACTTTCCTCAATGGAGTCACCGCTATCGCCAAGGAACTCGCCTGTGTCTGCATCAAAGGCGCTGATGCTGCGCGTGCCGTGACGGCTGAGGGCCACGCCGTTGGCACTTTGGGCGTTGACGGCGGTGAGGTTATCTTCGTCGGCGGTGACAAAAAAGCGAAAGTCTGGCGAAATGGCGATGCCATCGGGTTCGCGGGCTGAGGTGTAGGTCTGACGCAGCGACAGGTCATAGCTGCTAGACTGACAGTTGCCCGTACCGACTGAATCCGTTGTCAGACCTGACCCGGTGCGGAGCCCCATATCAAAGTTGGTCACGGCAAAGGCGCTAGCTCGCAGCGGGGTCGGCAGGCGGCGCGGTACTTCAATGCGGGCGACGGCATTATTTTCTTGCAACGTTGCCAGGATGAAAGAGCTGTCCGCCGCGATGCGCACGGTTTCGGGCTGGGGATCGTGTGGGAAGAAGGGAATCCCCGCTGTGGGAATGGGCACTTCTACCTGGGACAGGTTGGCCGGGCCGTTTCTCAAATCAATGATCGAAATTGTGCCGGGGCGATTGTCTAAGTTGGTCAGATCTTCTTCGTTTTCTTCGTCTTCGTTGGCGACGGCGGCGAAGGTGCCATCGGGGGCGATCGCGACGGAATCTGGCCCACGCCCCACCGTCACCTGACCCAAAACCGTCATCTCAGGAATCGATAGTGCCACCACCTTACCGGGCACTTCGTCAAAGGTGGCGAGGTTGGCGTCGTCGTCATCTTTGACGCTCAGCAGGGCAAAGCGGCCATCGGGGCTGATCGCGACCCCAGTGATTTCGGCGCTGGTTGACCCTGCGGGAAGATACTCCTCGGTTAGCGTCCAGGTGTTTTCCAGTGTCAGGCGATTGGGCTCGATCGCGACCAGCGAGGCTACATCACCTCCGGCAACGATCGCGCGACGGCCAGTGGGAGCCAGGGCCAACATTTCAGCCCCGCCCAAATCCGTCAGGGTAAAGGCTAGGGTGCCCTGCACAGAAACGGTTTGGGCCACTCCGAGGTGAGCCGTGCCCAGGGCCAACCCCAGGCTGAGTACGGAGATCGCGGCCCAAACCTGCACCCGTTTGGCCACGGCAGGTAAAACCAGGCGCGATCGCACCCGTTTGGCCCAAGTTCTCCAACTCGACTGTGCTGTCTTAACCATTTGTTCTCCCCTCATGTCAATGCTTAAAAGACCTCTGAAACGGACTGCATCCTGGTCAATCGCTGAAGATGTGCCGCTTGGGTCGGAGTTAATATACTGCTTTCAGAAAGACCAAAGGCCAAGGGGAGAATAATGCAGAGTTAAGTCAAAATTAAAACTCGAAAAACTACATAATGGCTGACTTCAGAAAAGATTGATGAATGGGAGGGAATCGCCAAATTTCTTCTGAATCTCCTGGTAAGTCTATGAATTCGCCCTGAGATCGCGGGGAAACCCGTTCAGAAGCGTCTTGCAGTGGCCACCTAAAACCCATCCCACTATCGAAATTTTCTAATCTATCCATTGATTAGGAATAACCTCGCCTTAATTCATTTTTTAAGTATCTGCCCTAGTCTTGGTGTTGGCGATTCAGTGTAATTTCTGGTTCTTAAGTTATGGGAATTTTCCGTGATCAGGGCCAGCGATCGCACCTTTAATCAACGTCCCCTTTGGCGAAGGCATAACCGGGTAAGGGTATGGGCGATCGCGTCATTTTGGTGCTGCTAGATGGTCTACGGTTCGACGTGGCCCGCGACGGCATGGGCTATCTCGGCCACTGGGTTGAAACCGGTCAGGCTAACCTATTTTCGGTCAAGGCTGAGCTACCCACCCTATCGCGACCGCTCTACGAAGTGTTGCTGACGGGTACCCCAGTTTCCGTCAATGGCATCGGAGCAAATGACATGGTGCGGTTGTCCCATCAGCAAAGCGTTTTTCACCTCGCCATTGCGGCGGGATTGACGACCGCCGCTGCTGCCTACGCCTGGTTTAGCGAGCTGTATAACCGGGCTCCCTTTGAACCCTGGCGCGATCGCGACCAACACGACCCGACCTTACCCATTCAGCACGGTCGGTTTTATTGGGCCGACGATTACCCCGACTCCCATCTGTTTGCCGATGCCGAAATGCTGCGTCAGGCCCACAATCCAGACTTCATGCTGGTGCATCCGATGGGCATCGACCACGCGGGGCATCGCTACGGTGCAGACACCGCTCAATATCGAGGCAGCGCCCTCGTCGCCGACAGCCTCTTGGCCCACTATGTACCGCGCTGGCGCGCTGCGGGCTACAGGCTGCTGATCACCGCTGATCACGGCATGAATGCCGACGGACAGCACGGCGGCACCCTGCCAGCGGTGCGGGATGTGCCGCTGTTTGTGATGGGGCCGGACTCCGCGATCGCAGAAACCGACACCCCACTGTCTCAGCTCGCGATCGCCCCCCTAATTTGCCAGTGGCTGGGTATTTCCCCTGCGCCTGCCATGCGATCGCCCCTGCCTGATGCCGCCGCCCTCACCGTTTGACCCCTTTCCCCTCCACGTTTAATCAAAAGGACCTCCCCCATGTTGAAGCGTCGTAATCTCTTTTCCCTAACCGTTTGGGCCTGTGTCATTCTCACCACCGCGTGCAGTGGCACCACCACGGATACTGCGGCCACGGATGCCGACACCGCCGCGACCGGGGATGAACTTGGCGGCACCTTACGCCTGCTGACTTGGGAAGGCTACGCTCCTGACGAACTGATCGCCAAATTTGAAGAAGAAACGGGTGTTGATGTCGAAGTCACCTACATCGCAGACAACGGTGAAATCATCAGCAAACTCAAAGCCACTGGGGGCGAAGGCTACGACCTCGCATCCCCCTCGGTAGACAACGTCAAGCTCGCCCAAGAGCAGTTCAACATCTACCAACCCATCGACATGAGCCGCATCGAAAACCCCGATGTGTTGGTGCAATCCCTCGCCGAAAAAGTTGCCGAATATTCCACCGTTGATGGCGAAGTGTACTCTGTGCCTGCGGTGTGGGGCACCTCTGGCCTGATTGTGAACACCGCTGAGGCTCCAGAGGTCAAGTCCTACAAAGACCTCTGTGATCCGCAGTTTGCAGGCCGTGTTACCTATCGATCCCGCTTTCCAACCTTTGCCGGGGCCATGCTTGCCCTGGGCTACGATCCCTTCAAGTTTTCTCTCGAAGAGCCCGAGAACGTGGACGGCTGGCGCGCCATGATGGAAGAAGCCTACACCTACCTGGTGGACTGCAAGAGCAACGTTAAAACTTACTGGACAAGCCGCCAAGAAAATATCGACCTGATGGCAAAGGGTGAAACCTACCTTTCCCAAGGCTGGGACGGCACCGGCTGGGTCTTGAGCCAAGAGAACCCTGACATTAAGTTCATTGCACCCGTCGAGGGTGCATTGGGCTGGGTCGATACCTTCACCATTCCCGCCGGGGCTAAAAACCTGGATGCGGTCTACGCCTTCATCAACTTTATGTATCGGCCTGAAAACGCTGGAGAACTCACCAAGGGAGGCGGGTTCCTGTCTCCGGTGAAGGGCTCAACCGACTATTGGCCGGAGGAAATCAAGGTGCTGGTAGAAGAGAGCTTCCCAGAGTCGGCCCTCAACAACATTCAATGGTACGCGCCTCGCCCCGCTGCCTTTGATGAAGTGGTGAATGAGTATGTTGAGAAGCTTCAGGTTGCTGAGGCTAACTAATCCGTTGGTCGCCGAGGTTTAGGAGGCGGGGTCGATTCCCCGCTTTCGCCGCCCGCTTTGGCAAAGGGGGCGGTTCCCTACCTAAACTTGCCGTGACGCCTTAACCAGAGGGCTAGAAATCTTGCCGATGGCCGAATGGACTCCTCGGCGATCGCCGCCCTTCCCTCTACTGTTGACCGTTTTTCGCCTTTTACCATGACTGACGCCGTTGATGTGGAATTACGCGACATCACCAAAGCCTTTGGTGACTTCACCGCAGTGCGCGATGTGTCCTTTGCGGTGCCGCGCGGGACGTTTTTCTCCATTTTGGGGCCAAGCGGCTGTGGCAAAACCACGCTGCTGAACCTGATTTCGGGCTTTCAGGAGCCGACGGCGGGGGAGGTTTGGATTGCAGGGCAGCGGGTGAATGGCGTGCCGCCGAACCGCCGCAAGGTGAATATGGTGTTTCAGCGGTTGGCGCTGTTTCCGCTGATGACGGTTTTTGACAACGTGGCCTTTGGGCTGCGAATGGCGAAGGTGCCGCAGGCGCAGGTGCGATCGCGGGTGATGGCAATGCTGGAGACGGTGGGCCTGACGGGGATGGAGCGCCGTCTGCCGAGTCAGCTTTCGGGGGGGCAGCAGCAGCGGGTGGCGATCGCCCGTTGCCTGGTGTTGGAGCCCGCCGTTGTGCTGTTGGATGAGCCGCTGTCAGCCCTGGATCTGAAGCTACGAGAGCACATGAAACTCCAGCTCAAGCATTTGCAGCGAGAGGTGGGCACAACGTTTGTGTACATCACCCACGACCAGAGTGAGGCGATGGTGATGAGCGATCGCATCGCGGTCATGAATGAGGGACAGGTGTTGCAGGTGGGTGCACCCGATGAG
Organism: Leptolyngbyaceae cyanobacterium T60_A2020_046; assembly: GCA_015272155.1. Classification (GTDB taxonomy): domain Bacteria; phylum Cyanobacteriota; class Cyanobacteriia; order Phormidesmidales; family Phormidesmidaceae; genus JACYME01. The sequence goes on along the minus strand of JACYME010000244.1, from coordinate 6,003 downwards.
ATTTACAGCCTGCCGTGCCATCCCTTTGTGGCAAGCTTTGTGGGCGAAAGCAACACCTTTCAAGGCACGGTGGTTGAGTTGAGTGAAGATAGCGCGATCGTTAAGGACGGCGCGGTGCAGATGCAACTGAGCCGAACCCCAGACATGGCGGTGGGGCAGTCTTACCTGCAATTTCTCCGACCTGAAAACGTTCGTCTTTTGCCGCTGGATGGCGATCGCGATCGCCCCGAAAACCAGGTGCGTGGGCGGGTGCAATCGGTGATTTTTGATGGCGCGATCGTGCGCTGCCTAGTCAACATTGGCCGCGATCGCCCCTTAACCACCTTATTTACTCGGGGGACAACCCAAGCCGTACCCTACGTGGGCGAAACCGTGCGCCTGGGTTGGCGGGCCGCTGATGTCATCGCGTTTCCGGCGCAGCACCGCGATCAGATGATGCAGCTTCAAAAAGCGCAGTTTGCGGAGGTTTAGGGAAGAAAGCCATGTCGCGATCGCCCATTGTTTCTCCCCTGCGCCGCGTCAACTGGGGCGTGGTGCTCACGGCGCTGCCCCTCCTGGTGTGGATTGTGGGACTCGTCCTTTGGCCGCAACTGGGCTTGCTGTTGCAGTCCTTCTATAAAGTTGGCGGCGACACCGTCACCTTGGCCAACTATCTCTCGATTTTTCAAGACTCGGATCTCATTTTTCTGCGGGTTTTTGGCAAAACCTTGCTCTACACCCTCGCGATCGCGGCCCTCACCCTGATCGTGGCCTACCCCATGGCCTTTATCCTCGCCAAAGTGTTGAAGGGACGGCAAAAGCTCGTCTTCATCCTGTTGCTGGCGACACCCTTTTGGGTGAATGAGCTGATTCGCGTCTATGCGTGGATTGGCCTCCTGCGAGAAACCGGCGTGGTGAACTACCTGCTGGTGGATGTGCTGCGCGTTTTGCCCGCGCCCATCGAATTTCTCTACAACGACATCGCCATGCTGGTGGTGTTTGTCTACTCCTTTCTGCTGCTGATGCTGTTGCCCATCTACAGCAGCCTGGATGGCCTGGATGACACCCTGATTCAAGCGGCGCAAAACCTTGGAGCGGACCGGATTTCGGTCTTTCGATATGTGGTTTGGCCCGCTAGCCTGCCGGGGGTGACTTCGGGATTGATTTTGGTGTTTACCCTCAGCTTCAGCAATTATCTGATCCCCACCCTGGTGGGTGGCAAAAGCAGCCTCTGGGTGACGCAACTGATCTATAACCGCTTTGTGGTGGCAACAAACTGGAATCTTGGGGCGGCCTACAGCTTCATATTGCTCGCGATCGCCTCCCTTGTTGTCTGGGGACTGCTCAAACTCACCGGCCAGTCCCTCAAAAAAGTCCTCGGTAGCTAACCCCGATTCCCCATGAACCCTATCTCCTCGCCGTCACCCGCCCGTCTCGCCACACCCTTTGCGCTGCCCTGGGCCAAGCTGCTGCGGTGGATCTATGTGGCACTGTTTTTGCTGTATTTGTATCTGCCCTTGGGCATTGTGGCGCTGCTGGCCTTTAATGATTCCGACCTGCCCGCCTTGCCCTGGCGGGGGTTCACCCTCGATTGGTTTTTTGACCCCACGGGCGATCGCAAGGGCATTTTCAACGATCCGCAAATGCTGGGAGCCATGGGCACCAGCCTGCTGGTGGCACTGGGGGTCACGGCTCTGTGCCTTGTCGTGGGCACAACTGCTGCCTTTTTGTTCGAGCGCTACCCGTTTCCGGGATCCGCCGCCCTGTACTTTGCTATGGTCGCAACAATCGTCATTCCAGGGGTGATTTTAGGGGTGGCGCTCTTGTCTACTGGCAATCTGGTAATCACCGTGCTCCGCGACTGGTTGGGACGCCCCTTTGTCAGCGCGATCGGGCTCAGTTCGCTGCTGCGGCCTGGGCTGTTTTTAGTGATCTTGGGGCAATTTAGCTTCATTGGCGCGCTGGCCACCATCATTATCGCGGGGCGGCTGCGCCGTTTCCCAATCGAGCAAGAACGGGCTGCAATGGATTTAGGGGCAACCCGGTTTCAGGCCATCCTGCGCGTCACGGTGCCCTATCTCATGCCGGCTTTGGTGAGTGCTGGGGTGGTGTCGTTTCTGTCGTCCTTTGAAAATTTCAACACCACGTTATTTTTGATCGGCAATCAGCCAACCCTGCCGATATTATTCTTTTCGCGGCTGCGCTTCGAGATCACGCCCCAGATCAATGCGGTGAGTGTGTTGCTCATGGTGGGGGCGATGTCGCTGGGCCTTCTGTCGCTACTGCTCGGGCGGCGAAATTCCCCCGAGGGCTAAATCCACAAACCGGAGGGCAGGTTGCGTGATGGCGATCGCCCGTTTGTCGCTGTTGGCTCACGGATTACCGAAGCTGACTCGCGATTCGGCGATCGTGGGAGATGCAGTCATTCCAATGGGGCCATTCCACACAGCTATCCTGAGCTGGCGTTGCTGCATCTGGGAATGAACACATTGAGCGTCAAAACCGGGCTGTGCAAGTCGTCCTGACGCTGTGGACGGGAGCTGTCAACGTCTATCCGCATCAGGATTTAAGTCTGAGCCGACATAAACCCCATGGATTATCTTGGGTCATTGCCCAAAAAGAGCGGCTCATTCACGGGCAGGTGAAAAATTTGTCTCGAAATTGATGACACACCCTACAGCACGGCAATGCACTCAATTTCAACCCGGACATCCTTGGGTAGGCAAGCAACTTCGACACAGGCGCGGGCGGGAGCCTCTGCATCGCCAAAGTGTTGGGCATAGACAGCATTCATCGCGGCAAAGTCGTTCATGTCCTTAAGAAAGACGCTGGTTTTCACGACATTGGCGAGGGTGGCTCCGGCGGCGGTGAGAATGGCGGTGAGGTTGGCGATCGCTTGCTCAGTCTGAGCCGCGACATCATCGCACCCCACCAGTTGCCCCGTTGCGGGATCGAGGGGAATTTGCCCCGCCACAAAAACCATTGACCCCGAGGCCACAATTGCTTGGTTGTAGGGGCCGACGGGGGCAGGAGCGTTGGGCGTGTTGATAATTTTGCGATCCATAGATACTCAGAGTGTGGAACTGCGTCAGTCCCAACCGTGGGACGGGCGTGATCGTGCTGATCCTAGACGGGTTCGAGCATTCTAACGATGACATGCCCTAGAGTCGAGGACGGTGGCCATAGTGGCGATACTGCCAATAATCGCGCAGGATGAGATCGTGGTCAAAGCAAAGGGATGGGGGCACCTCCCACGGGCGAAAGAGAGCCAGCCCTTTGGCATCGTCCCCAGCGGTGGGCTCCCCGATCGCAGTGGCCAAAAATACGATGCTGATGGTGTGTTTGCGGGCATCGCGCTGGGGGTCGGAATAGACGTGAAATTGTTCAATCAGCGTCACATCCAGCGCAGTTTCTTCCTTGGCTTCGCGCACCGCCGCCGCCTCGACAGATTCGCCATAGTCCACAAAGCCGCCCGGAATCGCCCAGCCAAAGGGCTCGTTGCGCCGCTCGATTAGCACAATGGGGCGATCGGGGCGATCGCGCAACTCAATAATCAAGTCCACCGTTGGGGCAGGGTTGCGGTAGGTCAAAACGGCGCAGGAAACTCAACGGTTCTGATTATGCCGACTTTTGGGAGGGTGGGGGTGGAAGGATGTGTTGGCCAAACCTGCCCGAAGGGCTTGCGTGGAAGGGTGGCGATCGCAATTCCAGTTCTCTGCGTGATTCCTGCAATGGTGGGTGCGAATTCTTCACGAAAAGACGGGGAACGCAACCTGTTGAAAAGTCTACTGCGGTTCCACATTACAACGGAATCCCCGTGCTAAAGTTTGTGAGACGCGACTGGGGAAACCATGCCTTTTTTGCGATCGAGCGGCATTCTCCTACATCCCACCTCCCTGCCCGGCCCGTTTGGCATGGGTGATCTTGGCCCGGCGGCCTATGAGTTTGTGGACTTTTTGACGGAAACTGGGCAGCAAATCTGGCAGGTTTTGCCCCTTGGCCCCACGGGACACGGCAACTCGCCTTACATGTCCTATTCGGCGATGGCGGGCAATCATCTACTGATCAGCCTAGAATTGTTGCGCGATCGCGGCTTGCTTGATCAATCCGACCTCGACGCCTTTCCTAACCTCTCCCACGACTGGGTCGATTTTGACGCAGTGTTTCCCGCCAAGCTGGCCCTCCTAGAAAAAGCCGCCGAAACCTTTCAATCCCACCTGGACGATGAAACCCGCGCGGCCTACGGGCGATTTTGTGAAGAACACGCCTTTTGGCTCGATGACTACGCCCTGTTTATGGCACTCAAGCGGGCTCACCAAGGCGCAAGCTGGACGACGTGGGATCCCGCGATCGCCCATCGCGAACCCGACGCGATCGCCACCTGGCACGAAAAACTCGCCACCGTCATCGGCTATCACAAATATTTTCAGTTTGAGTTTCATCGCCAGTGGGCCGACCTCAAAACCTACACCAACGAGCGCCACATTCAAATCGTGGGCGACATGCCTATCTACGTTGCCCACGATAGCGTCGATGTATGGGCCTTTCCCGACAACTTTATGGTCGATCCTGAAACCCTCGAACCCTCAGAAATGGCCGGGGTGCCACCGGACTATTTCAGCGAAACGGGACAGCTCTGGGGTAATCCGACCTACCGTTGGGATGAGCTGGAAAAACGTGGATTTCGCTGGTGGCTCCAGCGCCTTAAGGCGTTACTCGACTACGTGGATCTCATTCGCATCGATCATTTTCGGGGTTTCCAAGCCTACTGGGCCGTCCCCCAAGGGGAAACCACCGCGATGAATGGGGAATGGATCGAGGCTCCGGGTGAGGCCTTCTTTAACGCGGTGCGCGATGAGTTTGGCAGCTTGCCGATTTTGGCAGAAGACCTGGGCGTCATCACCCCAGAGGTGGAAGCCCTGCGCGATCAGTTTGACTTTCCGGGCATGAAAATTCTGCAATTTGCCTTCGGGTCAGATCACATGAATCCCTATCTGCCCTTCAATTACGTGCGGAACTGCGTGGTTTATACGGGCACCCACGACAACGACACCACTGTCGGCTGGTTTGCCCAAGCCTCAGACTATGAGCGCGATCGCGTGCTGCGATATCTCGGCGGCATCAGCCCCGATGGCATCCATTGGGATTTGATGCGTCTAGCGCTCACCTCCATCGCCAACCAGGCCATCATTCCCCTGCAAGATCTGTTGGGGCTGGGGAGCAACGCCCGCATGAATACCCCCGGCAAATCCGCAGGCAACTGGGGCTGGCGCTACCGTCCCGAAATGCTGACCTGGCAAGTTCGCGACCATCTGCGAGAACTCACGCGCCTCTGTGGCCGCGCGCCCCTGCACTGGTATAGCGGATAACTGCGGGACATCACCGTCGGTACAGAACCCCGGTTTCTCTTCAGTAATGCATCCCCTCTCGTGGATCAACCCTTGAAGAAACCGGGTTCCTTACCATCCTGCACCAGTGCGCTAGCGCGTGGCAAAGGAGCGAGCGATCTGCTGTGTCGGGGTGCTTTTGGGAAAGGTGGCGGACGATCGCGCCGCTGGACTCAGCACCGGAGGCCGACAGTCAGGCTTGGACTGCTTGAGCAGTGTCGGATCTTTCACGGCCGAAAGCTTGACCCAGAGGCGGTAGAGCCTAGGCCCGTAGGATGACACACTCAGCACCGCGTCCAGATCAGCGGAGAGGCGACAGCCCTGCTCATAAGCTTCCAATCGCTGCGCTGCTGAAAAACAGTCCACAAGGGCATAGAGTCGGCCCCGGAGCATCATACCAGAGCGGATTTCCCCCTCCCAGTAGTAGCTAAAGGCATGGATTTGTTCGTCAGGGATAAGTTCGGGTAACTGCATTGCACATTCATCGGGTGGGACACAGCGCCTGAGTGGACAGGCAGTCTGGGCGGCGTGATCCTGGGCTCTGGCTGCGATCGCGCCCCGCTGCTCAGCATAATGGAAAAACCTATGATGCTGCGGGGACTCAACAAGCAATAACCAGCCCTGCCACGCTCCAGTT
>JACYME010000228.1 GCA_015272155.1 Leptolyngbyaceae cyanobacterium T60_A2020_046 | reverse complement strand
GCGATCGCGCCACCGTTTGATCGAGTTGCCCAGCGGCGATGCGATGGCTGGCCGCGCTGACCCGCACCACGGGCTGCACCAGCCAGCGTGTCGCCCCCACTCCCACCGCGATCGCCCCCCCCAAGGCCACCACACTCAGCCCCGTCGTAATCCCCAGGCTGCGATCAATGGGGGCCATCACCACTGCTTCTGGCAGGGTGGCGACGATAAGCCAATCAATTCCCCGCCGCCGAAAGGGCGTCACCTGCACGAAATAGCGCCGCCCCCCGGCACGCATTACCCACTGCTGCGGCTGCGTGATGGGGGAACCCTCAACGAGGCGCGATCGCAACGGCTCCGCCGCAGTTTGTACCAGGGGAATATCCAGATCCCACAGCGTCAGCCGTTGCTGATCTGGCCCCAGCACCGCCTGCCCCGTGGAGGTGGCAATCAGTTCCCCCGATCGCTCCATCACCACCACCGCGCCCGACTCAGCGAGGGACTGCTGGGCCAAAAATCCACTGAGGTTGGAAAACAAACAATCCACCCCGACAATACCGATTAATTCCCCCGCATCGTTATCGATGGGGTGACTGTGGGCGATTTTAAGATCGCGCTGGCTCCAGTCTTCAAAGACCGGGCTCCAAACCGGAGCCTGGGTCTGCACGGCCCGTTGACACCACGGGCGCAGGCGCGGATCGTAGGGATCCAGACGATTGAGCAGGGTGGTGGCGTTGCCCTGGGCGTTGGGGGCAAAGCTGAAAAACACGCCGCCCGTCGCCGCCCCCGATCGCCCAATTTCCCAGCGATCGCGCACCCGCTGAAAACCCAGCCCGACAAATTCTCCCTGGAGGTCGGCCCAAAAAATCGCCGAGCCACACCCGCTGTTGAACAAAAATCGCTGTTGCCAAAAGCGCCGCGTCAGGGCGTTGGGATCAGCGCTGGACAGATCGCCCGCCGCGATCGCTCCGGCATTGAGTTGATTGATCCGTTCTGCATTAGCGAGGTAGTCGGCAAGCTGCTGCTGGGCGCGATCGCTGCCCTCCCCCATCACCTGCTGGGCCAAATCTTCGGCGGTGCCTTGGGCCGTGCGCAGCCACAGCCCGCCAATCCCTGCCACGGCACCCACCCTCGAACAAAGGCCGCCACGAGCACCACCCGCAGCGAGATTCGCCGCGACCTCAACGCATCAACCGAAATCGGCAAATTCTTTGGGCTCATGTCCCCCCTTGAGCCCACGCACAGCTCAGGCTTTCGCGGCTCTAGTGCCTTGATTATAGGGGGAGCCCCTTTGATCAACTGTCCATGAGTTTCGGGGATTTATCGCTCGTGCAGGCATGAGCCCAGCGGCGGTGAGTCGGTTGTCTCAGTTTCACAGCCTGTAGAACCTCACCTCACTTCTCCTTGGAAAGGAGAGGAATCGGAGGCTCGGCGCAACTCATGCCAAACCGTTAAGTCGATTCTCACTAAACCTCTCCTTAGCGAGGAGAGGTGCCGCAGGCGGTGAGGTTTAGCCATCTAAGCGACACAACGCTAGCCTTCGCCGCCCCAGGTGTACTTGGCGAGGACGGAGATGAGCTCCGCTGAGTTAATGGGTTTGCTGAGGTAGTCTTGCATTCCGGCGGCGAAGCACCGATCGCGATCGCTGGTGCGAGCCAGCGCTGTCGTCGCCACCACGGGAATATCCTTCCATTGCGGGTTTTCACGGATGTGGCGCGTCACCTCCAGCCCATCCATCCCCGGCATATGGACATCCATCAACACCAACAGGGGACGGTGGGTTGCCAACCAGTCCAGCGCCGCCTGCCCAGTATTCACATGCACCGTTTCGTAGCCCCAATAGTTGAGCATGTGCTCCAGCAGCATGGCATTGACGGGATGATCTTCCACCAGCAATACCTGCCCCGACGATTGCCCCGGCAAGGGCGGTAAGCCACCGCCTTCGTGGAGGTCAGCGGCCTTGAGATGGGGCGTTGACACGGGCGTCGTCGCCGCGATCGCTCGACAATCGAGGGGTAAGGTAATGGTGAAGCGCGCCCCCGGCCCAGCACCCGAGGTCAGATTTACATCGCCGCCGTGCAGCCGGGCAAGCCGCTGGGTCAGGGCGAGGCCCAGCCCCGTTCCTTCGTAGTGGCGCGCCAGGGAGCTATCCAATTGTTGGAAGGGTTGAAACAACTGGCTTTGCTGCTCGGGGGGAATGCCCACCCCTTCATCCCAGACACTGAGGAGAACGCGATCGCCCTCCCGTCGCGCCTCCAGGCCCACTGCGCCGCCCAAGTGCGAAAACTTGATGGCATTCGAGAGCAAATTCAGCAGCATTTGGCGCACCCGCACCTCATCGGCAATCAACGGGGGCAACCCCGCCTGCACCGTTTGGTGAATCACCAGTTCCTTCGCCGCCGCCTGGGAACCTACCATCGTCAGCGCATCCTGGCACAGAGCCGAAATCGCGATCGGCGCGAGGTGCAGATCCATCTGTCCCGCCTCAATTTTGGAGAGGTCGAGCACTTCGTTAATCAGCGCCAGCAGGTGCTCGCCGCTCTGGTGGATTTGGTTGATATAAAGCTGCTGTCGTTCGTTCAGCTCGCCATAGACCTGCTGACCCAACAGGGACGAAAACCCCAAAATCGAGGTCATGGGCGTGCGCAACTCGTGGGACATATTGGCGAGAAACTCAGACTTGAGGCGATTCGCGCGCTCTAGCTCCAAGTTTTTGGACGCGAGTTCGGCCTTGATCTGCTCAAGCTGGGTGATGTCGCGAAAGATGATGGAGGTGGCTGTTAGGGTGCCGTCTTCTTCGCTGACGGGGCTAACCGACACCAGCGCCGAGAAGGTTTCACCCGACTGTCGCTGGCAGACCACCTGCCCGCTCCAGCCTTCACCGATCGCGTGTTCTAAAATCCACTGAGCTTGGTCAGGGTGGGGAAAAAAGACATCCAAGCGATCGCGGCCTTCGGGATCAAAGGCATAGCCAAAAATGCGCTGGGTGGCCAGGTTGGCGTAGATCAGCCGCCCCTGCAAATCCGTAATGACGGCGCTGTCGTGGGCAGAGTCGAGCGCCTTGGAGAACATCTTGAGCTGTGCCTCAAAGCGCTTGCGCTCGGTAATGTCGCGGCCAATGCCCAGGGCTCCTACGGGTTTGCCATCCTGGTAGAGCACACGCCCATTCACCTCAATGAACACCCGCTGACCCTGGCGAGTGAGCACCACAAACTCGTAGTCGCGGAGTTCATCGGTCTGCAACAGGTTGGCAAAGGCGGCCAGGGTAGGGGCGCGATAGTCAGGCGCAACAATGTCCAGATAGGATCGCCCAAGGATGTCTGCCTCCGTCACGCCCACGAGCTTGAGGCCGTAGGCATTCACAAAGGTAAAGTTGCCGTTGAGGTCGAGGGTGTAAACAATATCTGACGCGGCCTCAACGTAGGCTCGAAAAAGATCATCTTGCATAGGGCTTCATCCAGGGACGGGCAACACAACCCAGGTATCAACGGCGCGGGCGATGCTGACTTCCGGAATGCGTGTGCGATCGCCCGTCTCCCTAGAAAACAGGGTTGGGATGGGGGCACTTTAATCCTGAAAATCAACAGCGCGAGAAGTGGAGAAACTGGGCACTATCGCCCAGATCATGTACTTGATACTTCAGGGGAGTGCAGAACGATCAGGGTTGTTCCCCCTCGGGCCTGGCTGGGGGCAATGGTGCGATCGCACCACAGTCGCATCCTACCGCCTGCGGAGCCGGAGCCCTGTGGATATCAAAAACCCTGAGCCCCCGCACCCAAGGGACGTGGTTTTAGCTTAAACCGATCAGTAACCCCAGTGATCGGCAGCGTGACTAAGTCGCACGACCACTGGGCAGCCCCGTTACAGAGCGGCGCAATAGGCGGCCACCAGTGCATCGATGCCGGTAATGGCGGTGCCCACCACCACGCTGTAGGCCCCGAGATCCAGGGCATGGCGGGCAGCCTCAGGGGAAGCGATCCCCCCTTCGCAAAGGCAGGGAACCGTTAGCCGTTGCACCATTGCCGCCAGCAGGTCAAAGCCGGGGGGCGTCTCCTGCTGGGTGTCGGCGGTGTAGCCATAGAGGGTGGTGCCCACGATGTCGGCTCCGGCAGCCTCGGCAGCGATCGCGGCTTCCAGGGTGTCAATATCCGCCATCACGGGCCGCTGTAGCTCGCTGTGGATGCGCTGAATCAGGTTGGTGAGGGTTTCGCCCTGGGGCCGGGGGCGCGCCGTCGCATCAATGGCCACAATGTCGGCCCCGGCTTCGACAACCGCCTGGGCGTGGTGAAACTGGGGGGTAATGTAAACCTCGGAGGTGGGATCCACCTGCTTCCAGAGGCCAATGATGGGAACCTGCACCCGCGATCGCACGGCTTGAATATGGGCGGGGCTGTCAATGCGCACCCCCACTGCACCTTGATCGACGGCGGCAGCGGCGATCGCGGCAATCACCGCTGGCTCATGGAGAGGCGATCGCGCCGGAGCCTGACACGACACCACCAACCCCCCGCGTAATGCTGCAATCTCCGGTGGCAATCCCTGCATGGTTTCTCCCCTGAACGGTGTCAACAGTTCCAGAGCTTATCGGAGTATGGCCATCGGTTAACGATAGGTTTCACGAATTTGCGACGCTGGTACTCGGCGGCATCTGTCTCGATCTCAACCCGCCCTCATCCCCCAGCCCCTTCTCTCAACACTAGGGGCAGGGGAGCCAGTGGCTTGAAGTCCCTCACCCAATGTTGGGCGAGGGATTTAGGTTAAGGGCCAATAGGTGAGCAAATTTACGCCGATTTACGACGAGCAGTGCTAGTACAACTCCAGTGCCGATTGGGTTGCACTGTCAGGAATGCCGCTGGCAACAAGATTATTTGCGCCTTGGAACTGGGCGAGAGCAGTCTGGGTTTTTGGCCCCATGACACCATCAATATTGCCAGGATTGTAGCCCTGGCGTTTGAGCTGGGATTGCAGTTGTTGAACAAGCTGTGACCCGGATTGAAAATCTTCTTCTAGCTCTGCCATCAAATCTTGAACTCCGGTATCGTTAGCTTCTAAATTGATGCGGTGATTTTTTAGGTATTCCCGCAAGATTGCTTTTTTCTCTTCATTTTCATAGGGATAAATCGTGTTTCCGGCCCGGAGTCCCAACTCATGATCGAGAAAATGATCGACTTCCTGTATCCAAAAATCTAAACAGCCATCATATTCAGCCTGTTTCAAAATGAGTTCAAGTTGATCTGCCTCGCTATCAGTCAAACTATCTTTGGTCGCGAGGTAGCAGTATCGCCAGACGATCTCGAGTCTTTGCTCGTCGATCAGGGGCGCAAAGTAATCAGGAAGCACGGTTTCTGAATTCAAAATCATGGCCGATACCTAGTTCACTCAGTCCTCATGATGGATAAGGGGGCATCAAGTCGCGATCGCGCAAAGAATTCAGCACCTTGGCCACTCGTGAAGCGTTGACACACAACATTTCAGGATGTTGGTTCATCCTCACCGGGCCAGAAGGCACTGCCAAACGCGCAACCTACTTTGGGCTGACGCCACAATGACCGCCATGCTAGCGGTGACCACTACTCGTCTTGTGACGTAAATCCGTCATCTGTGACGCATCGGGTACAGAGAACTAGTGTCCAAACGCTAAATCATGTGACTGACTCGCCCGAAGATAGTGTTTTCGTTACAAAACTGACGGCAAGCCGTCAAAACGGTGTCGCAAATGATCGCGATCGTCACTCCAAAATGGAGGGTTTTGAGGATGGGTCGATGGCTTGGGATGAAGTCTGGAATGACCACGAGGCGATCGCGGTGCAGGCGCTCTGCCCTGGAGGACGGGGCCGCGTTAAATATGGCGGATCCTATTGGTTTGCCCGATGCTATCAAGACGTGGTGCTCAACAAAGGGGCACGGCTGCGCGTGGTGGATCGTCAGGGACTGACGCTGATTGTGGAGCCGTGGCAGTAGCGGAGCCGTGGCAACTGCGGCACTGCGGCAGACCGGACACCCAATTTTCCCCAACACCACGAGTTGACCACCGCCCCACCACCGCATGGGGATGTCCTATCGTCCACAAGATAGGGATGCACTTTGAACGGATTGGGAGAAACTTTATCGCAGACCCGCAACGACGGAGTTACATTGTGAGTCCAATTAGCCCTAAACATCTTGTCCAGCCCAGCGACTAAAACAACCTTGAGTTTTCTGCAACTGGGTCTGCGGGAGTTGGCCCACCTCTGCTACAAGCGTCCGAGAGATCAGTCCATTAGGGTGGTGAAAGGTAGGCGCATGTAAATGCCGTGGGGATCGTTGAGGGTGTCGAGCAGAGAGAGCTGGGTGTGCAGGGTGGCGAGTTCGCCCAAGAAGGGGGTACGGGCACCGGGGAGGCGACCCATGATTTTGCCAAACAGGCTGTCGAGGATTTGGGATTCTAAGGAGCGTGGCTGAGGATATTCTTTAACCTGCCAGGTGTCGAGGTCGGCTTGGTCAGCAGCATAGGCGATCGCGGCTTCAATGCCACCAATGTCATCCACCAAGCCCGCCGTTTGGGCATCGATGCCCGACCAAACCCGGCCCTGGGCCACCGCATCGACCTGGGCTGCTGGCATGCTGCGCCCCTCGGCAACCAGGGTGATGAAGCGATCGTAGAGGGTATCGACAACGGATTGTTGCAGGGCTAACTCCTGGGGACTTTGGGGCCGAGCCAGGGTGCCAATGTCTGCAAAGGGGGCAGTTTTGACCACATCCCAGGTGACGCCGTTGCGGTTGCCGATGTCTTGGAGGTTGAGCAGTAGCCCAAAGACGCCAATCGACCCGGTGATGGTGCTGGCGGAGGCAAAAATGCGATCGCCCGCAGCCGCCATCATGTAGCCCCCCGAGGCCGCCAAATTCCCCATCGACACAATGACAGGCTTCTCCGCTTGGAGACGGCGCACCGCATCGGCAATCTGTTCGGAAGCGGTGGCCCCACCCCCCGGACTATTGATCCGCAGTACCACGGCTTTGACCGCATCATCCAACCGCAGGTCGCGCAGGGTGCGAGAGAGGTCGTCTGAGCCGATCAAGCCTTCGCCACCGCTGCCCAGCACGATTTCACCCTCGGCGTAGACGATCGCGATCACATTGCGGGATTTTGTTTCCCGCGATCGCGCCACTCGGCTGTAGGCCACCAGATCGATGGAGGTAATATCCTCTCCCACCGACGCCTCATCCCCCGTAATGCCCTGGAGCGTTTCGAGCACCGTGTCATAAAACGCCGTCTCATCCACCAAGCCCGCCGCCTGGGCGTCCGCCGCCATCAGCAAACCACCCGCATTGGCCAAACCCTGGAGGTCAGCAGCAGTTTGGGTGCGGCTTTCGCCGACGGCAGTCAACACCCCTTGCCACAGGCTGCCGAGTAGCGCTTGGGTTTGCTCCCGTTCTTCGGGGCTGATGGTGGTGCGCACAAAGGGTTCCACGGCAGACTTGTAGCGCCCCGCCCGCAACACCTGGACGCCAATGCCGTACTTTTCAAAGGCTCCGGCGAGGAACTGCGTTTCTGCCTGAAAGCCGTTAAATTCCAAGAGTCCTGCCGAATCGAGTACCACTGTATCGGCGATGGAAGTCAGGAAGTAGTCGCGCTCTGACCAGCCCACCTCGTAGGCGATGACGGGCTTGTCAGCAGCCTGAAAGTCCGCGATCGCCTGCCGCAGTTCATCCAGCGTGGCTAGCCCTGCCCCACTATTGCCATAGAGATAGAGGCCCGCGATCGCGTCATCGTCTGCCGCCGCGCGAATCGCCCGCACCGCCTGATAGATCGAAATCGACTGGCTCGAATTGCCCGACAAGGTTTCTTCGAGCACGACGCTGGCCCCCGAGGGCGGCACCCCATCGCGAACCTGGGTCGATAAATCAAAGACGAGCAGCGACGACGGCTCGACCTCCGGCTCCGGATCTTCGGATCCAGTCGTGAGGAGGTATACCAAGAACCCCGTTGCCCCGACCCCCAGCAGCCCCGCAAAGGCCACCAACCCAATCACCGTCCCGATGGCGCTGGCGGCCATCCACTTCAAAAACTCTCGCATCGCCCTCGTACCAACCCTTTACGCTGACCATATGCTCTATGGTAGTCGCTGGAGCCGGCCGGCGTCCCGTAGGTCAGCGATCGCGCTAGCCCCAGTACAAAACAGCACCGTGCGCAGCTCTTCGAGCAGTAATTCCGTGAATAAATGCAGCGCCTCGGGGGAATCATCCGCCGCCTTGAGAAAGGGATGAGCCAGCCCGACCAGATCTGCCCCCAGAGCGATCGCCTTGCCCACTTCCAACCCATTGCGAATGCCCCCCGAGGCAATCAGCGGCACCTGGGGAACAGCCGCCCGCACCGCCGCCACACAGTCCGCCGTCGGCAAGCCCCAGTCTGCAAAGGTTTGGCCCAGACGACGCTGACGCGGATCGCGGGCGCGGCCCCCTTCTACCAAGGCCCAGGAGGTGCCGCCTGCCCCAGCCACATCGATCGCGGCCACCCCCGCCGCCAGCAGCCGATTCGCCATCGGGGCAGAAATGCCGTTGCCCACCTCCTTGGCGATGACGGGTACGGGCAAGCGATCGCAGAGCACAGCAATCTTGTCTAACAAGCCTTTGAACTGGGTATCCCCGCCAGATTGCACCTGCTCTTGCAGCGGATTAAGGTGCAAAATCAGCCCATCGGCCTCCAGCCCATCGATGGCGCGGCGGCATTCGTCGAAGCCGTAGCCATAGTTGAGCTGCACCGCGCCCAAATTAGCAAATAGCAAGCCATTTGGCGCAGCTTTGCGAATGGCGAAGGTATCCATCACGGTCGGATTTTCCACCGCCACCCGCTGGGAGCCGACGCCCATCGCCAGCCCATAGTGCTGGGTCACTTCCGCCAACCGCAGGTTGAGGGTGCGGGCGCGCTCGGTGCCGCCCGTCATGGATGAAATCAAAATCGGCGCGCCGAGGGGTTTGTGTAAAAACGTCGTGCTCAGGTCAATGTCCTCAGCATTCACCTCGGGCAGGCAACAGTGGGTAAAGCGATACCGCTCAAATCCCGTTGTCACGGTCTGGCACTGGACATCTTGCTCAAGGCAAACCCGCAAATGGTCTGCCTTGCGGCCTTGGGTTTCGGGAAAGGAGGACAAAGACTCTGTGCTCATGGGCTTGTGTTAAGGGGTTTTGGGGATAGTGTCCCACGGGATGAGGGGTTCTCGTCATCTCTGGGCAGTGCGTGGGCAAGACTTTAACCTGACTCACCACGTTGGGACTGCGGGCCTGTGCGCCCTGTGCCGACGGCCCCCATCACCGCAGACGGGCAAGGCCATGCATGAGGCCGAGGCAAACCCGTGTCATGAAGGGGAGGTCAAGGGTTTCGAGGCGATCGCTGGCCTTGTGATAGTGAGGGTTACGCATAAAGGATGTATCCGTCACCATGATGGCGCGATAGCCCGCATCCCAAAAGGGAGCGTGGTCGCTGAGGCGGGTATCGGGCACGGAGTGGCCCTGTTGGGGCAGGGGCAAAATTTCGCAGGGGGCGTCTGCGGCTTTGAGGTGGCGCTGGAGGTGGCGCAGCGGGCCGAAGGCCGACAGGTTGCCAATCAGCGCAATAAAGTCACCGCGATTGGGGTAGATCGCTTGCAGGGCGGGCAAGGGATAGTTTTGGCTATGGGGCGTGCGATCGCAATAGCCAATCATTTCTAAGGACAGCATCAGTCGCAGGGGTTGCTCCACGGCTTTGAAGTCATGGGCGAGGGCTTGGCTGCCCAACAGGCCATATTCTTCCATGTCAAAGGCGACGCACCACACGGGCAACCGGGCGGGGTGCTGGGCGAAGTGGTGGGCGATCGCCAACAACGCCGCCACGCCACTGGCGTTATCATCTGCCCCTGGTGTGCCGGGGATTGAATCGTAGTGGGCTCCGACCAAAATCGGCGGCAGGGTGGCATGGCGCGGGTCAGCGGGCGGCAGCTTGAGGATCCAGTTGGTGTGGGGCTGGCCGCGCACCGTGAAGGAGTGGGCTTCGACCGCGCCCCACCGCCCCAACTGCTCGCGGAGGTAGTGCTGCACAAGGTGATACTTGCCCGACGACAGGTAAGGATCGCGATCGCCCACCACCGTCATCAAATGGGTCACCAGCACCCGCTCTAACACCGTCGGATTAGTCAAATCAGAGGAAACATCCATCACAGGTAGCCCCCGGTGCCCGTCCTTTAATGAATCTTCATACTTCTTCCGAAAGCCCAATCAAACTCGGCGATTCAGACAATGCATTCCACTCAATACTGATCCCCGTACGGAAAAGAAGTGGCTATACTAGGAGACCGTTTGTTTTGTATCCAAGAATACGGATACAAGAGTCAGTGTTCTCTTTAGGAATTCCTGGTTTTTAAACAGCCAGGCGATATCTAAATGGAAATTTTGGGACTGGTTTGGGCGGCATCTCTATTGAATCAGGGATCTCCCCCATCAGATGCTGTTCATCCATTGCGCAGCAGCATCTACCAAGAAGAATCACAGGCAGCGGTGGAGGCCTCGCTTTGGTTTGATGCCTTGGCGCAGGCCTATGGCTGGCAGCCTGCCTACAGCAAAAGTATTGCTGCTTTTAGCCAGTATGCATACACCAGCAGTTGGCTGGTGCCTCGCCTTTCGCCCTTGGCAAGTTTGCCACCCCAGCCCGCCGAAGCCCAGCCTTCCTTCGCATTCATGCTGCCTGGAGTCGGGCACGGGCTAACGGCTTTTGACCCTAGCTTGTCCATTTCTGTAGAGACGACTGGGGCTGCGGAGCCCCCAAAGACGGAGTCTGCAAGCAGCCCGGTCATCGTAGATGCGCCTGGGGGGGATAGCAGCATGCTGCCAGGAATGACGGACTGGCATCGGTGGGATGCGATCGCGGCGGTACGGGTCGTGGAACCCGTGAAAGAAACCGACCCGCAAAGCCCATCCCCAAAGGACACAGCCCTGCCGCAACAGTGCTGGGCGGATGGAGATGTCGCGTACCAGTCGCGGAATGTTTCCGCATCCAGCCGTCGCTGGCAGATCTGGGTGTACAACCACTACATCGGGGAGGTGCGTGGGCAGGCCGTGGCCGAGGCGATCGCGGATCAGTTGCGATCGCAGATCCATACTGAAGGAGTAGATCCCACAACCCTGGCCCCAGTATTCGGCGCAGATTTTGCCGCGATCGGCGTGCGCAATCGGCCCATTCTGCTGGTGGATGAGGCCATGCAGCTTCACCCCGAGTTACCTGCTGCCGCGATCGCGGTGCAGTGGGTGAATAATCTGCGCGTTGCCCTCAAGACGGAGCCCCTGAGCCTGGGGGATGTGCAAATGGCGATGGCGGGTCTACAACAGACCAGCAGCGTCTTCTATGGCACGGCCTCGTGGTACGGCCCTGGGTTTCACGGGCGCAAAACCGCCAACGGCGAGCGCTTTGACCAAAACGCGTTGACCGCCGCCCACAAAACCTTGCCCTTCGGGACGCGGCTGAAAATCCGCAATCGCTTGAATGGCAAAACGGTGGTGGTGCGCATTAACGATCGCGGCCCCTATATTGGCGATCGCTCCCTCGATTTGTCCCGCGCGGCGGCCCAGTGCCTCGGTAGCGAAACCCTGGGCGTGATTCCCTATGAGGCCATTATTCTGGAGCCCGCCGACACGCCGGACTTCGACGCCCTTCTCGCCGCCTTACCCGACTAACCTGGCCTTGAAAACACTCCCCCCTGGCTGCGGACACAGCCAGAGGAAAGCTTAACGTTTCGCTGTATTGCACAGGATTACGGCGCGATCGCGTCCGTATGGCCTGCGGGGCTGGGGCGCAGGTAGTCAGCCTCCACCAAAACCGCCCCGCGACTAAACTTAACCCCCCAGTAGCCACCAGGGCGCTGGTCAATGATCACCCCTTCGCTTCCCACCGGAATCAGATCCGGCGGGCGCAGCATGGGCATGGGGTCTGCGGTTTTGAAGTAGGGCGGCGGCGACGCTAAACACACGCGATCGCCCACCTTAAACACTTGGCCCATAACGGTCTTCCTCGTAAATCTTAGGGTTCTGCCCCCTCAGCCCACATTCTAGACGAGGACGCCATCCCGTTTTCCGCAGACAACGCAGCGGGGCAGGTTCTCAATCTCACAACCTGTCGCACCGCTGCTCCTGTCCACAATCCCGCTGTGCAGGATTCATCCCAATTCTGTGCTGTCTTGCGACCCTTGGCCCTCACCCCAACCCACGATTGGGCTATCCATGACACAAAAGTTACTGTATTGCTTGTCAGGTTAAGGTTTTAGCAGTTTTACAGGCTGTAGAACCTCACCTAACCTCTCCTTGGCAAGGAGAGGAACCGGAACCCCTGTCAGAGTCGAGGCAAATTTTTCACCAACTTG
>JACYME010000029.1 GCA_015272155.1 Leptolyngbyaceae cyanobacterium T60_A2020_046 | reverse complement strand
GTCGATCAAATCTACCTCCGGGTCAATAATGATCAGATGGTGGAGGTCGCCCCCCACTGTGCGGGCCTCAAGATGATGTTTACCAGTCTCTATGTGGGTCTGATGATGATTTATTGGACGGGGCTGGGGCGATCGCGGCTGCGCACCGGGCTGTTTATCTCCAGCATCATCAGCGTCAGCGTGATAGGCAATATTATCCGCAACACCCTGCTCAGCTACTTTCACGGCACCGACAACACCGCCGCCTTCGACTGGCTTCACGAAAGTTGGGGCGGAGATGTGTATTCAGCCCTGATGCTTTCTCTGCTCATCGTGTTGCTGCGATGGATTCAAACCTATATCCCAGAGCGATTAGACCTCCATCGGGCTGATCCACCCAATGCTGCCCTGTAGGGGTGGCGTTGTGGGCCTGTTTCGTTTGCTGTCATTCCCTTTCCCCATGATGTCTGAATCCTCAGCCCCACCCGCCCCGCGCAGTACGCGCCTTGTATCGATTGTCTTGGTCGTCTGTTTAGCAGCAACGGTGGCGATCGCGGCCCTGCCCAGCTACTTCGGCAATGCCTGGCCCTGGAGTCAACCCCTAGACGTTCCTGGCATCCAGCAGTTACGGGAATTATTCAAGACGCCCCTTGATCTCCCCGGGTGGGAAACTCAAGCCCATGAGGAAGTCAGCCTGGGGGGGGCGAAATGGTCGCTGACGCAGTACGTGCAAGCAACGGGGGAGAATCCCATCGCCTTTGGGCTGTTAATGCGCCCGCAAACCTACCACACCAATCAACCGCAGGTTGAATGGGTCGATCTCCAGGGAGCCCAGGGCTGGAAGGCAGGACAGGTTCGGCAGCTTCGCTTTACTGCAACACCAGACTCGGGGGAAATGACCGCAACGGTGAAAGCACGCTACTTTCGGGCGATCGCCCAGGGGCAAACCCTGGCCGTGATGCAGTGGTATGCTCGCCCCGATGGAGGAAGTGCTGCCCCCGGCAACTGGTTCTGGGCTGACCAATGGCGGCAATGGCGGCACCGTGAGCGGATGCCTTGGGTCGCGATCGCGATTCTGTTGCCCATCGAGCCCGTCGGCAATATTGCAGATCACCAAGACACCGCGATCGCCCTCGGGCAAGCGGTACAAACCGCCCTCATGGAAACCCCCTTCCAAGAACTCACGTCTCCTGCCTCAGACCCTCCCTAAGCCCTAACGTCCCATCCTGTGGCTGACAAACGCTGCGGATCCCTGGAGATTTGTGCGTAGAATAAGCCCAATGGGGGCCCGGCTAGAGGTCTGAAAGATATCCAAGATGCTGCCCCCGTCGTTTTCAACCGCTGCTATGTCACACCTCAACTTTGGTTCTCGGCCAGGATTCCTGGGTCATGCCCATCGCCTCCTCACCCCGTCCACCTATGCTGCGGTGTTCGCCAGTATAGTGCTGATGGGCAGCTTGCCTGCGGCATGGGCTCAGACAGATGCGCCGGAGTCCGGATCTGATCACCAGATCGAAACCCTACCGCTCCCAACGCTCACGCCTGACCCAGCACCCTCACGCCCGGTTTTTGCACCGCCCAGCGCCCCTGGAGAAGACATTCGCAATCTGTTGCTGGAACCACAACGGCCCGATTTCGAGACCTATCGCCTTGGCCCCGGCGACAGCTTTTTTGTCAACGTCCAACGGTTTCCCGATCTCAGCTTTCAGGCCACCCTTGACCTCCAGGGCAACGTTGTCGTGCCCCTGCATGGAGTCGCAAACTTTAGCGGATTAACCCTGGCGGAGGCTGAAGCCCTCATCGCGCAACTCTATGACCAATACGTGGTGAACCCTAACGTTTCGACCACGCTGGTGGCGCAACGAGGGGTTGAAGTCACCGTTGTTGGAGAAGTAGTGCGTCCAGGCTACTACCCCCTCGGTGCGCCTCAGGTCTCAGTGGCGCTGTTGTCGGCAGGGGGCACGACGGAATACGCCGACCTGCGCAAGGTGACGGTACAGCGACGCCTTCCCAGTGGGGAAGTCCTGGAAAATGTGGTGGATCTCTTTACGCCCCTCAATGAGGGCGACGCGATTCCGGATATTGCGTTGCAGGATGGAGATGTGATTTTTGTCGAGCGCCTAGATCCCAGCGCTCTGGATGAGTACGACCGAGATTTGGTGGCGCGATCAACCATTGCTCGCCCCACCATCCGGGTGCGCGTGCTGAACTATTCTGGCACTATTCGCGGCGGTGGAGCCAGCGGGTTTGCGGCGATCGATCTGCCGAATGGAAGTCGCTTTGCGGATGCGCTCACGGGCTTTGGCCTCAATCCAGATTCGGCCCGCCTGAACCAAATTGCCCTGGTGCGCTTTGATGAAGAAGCCGGAAGAGCGGTGACGACACTTTTGAACGGTAATGATGCGTTTCGAGGGGATCCCACGCAGAACCCTCCCTTAGCGCATAACGATGTCATCGTCGTTGAGCGAAATCTCATCTCCCGGATTACCTTTGGGTTGAATACCGTTACCCAGCCCTTCAGAGATGTACTCGGATTCCTCCTCTTCTTTGACCAACTGTCTGAGTCGGCGACAAACCTCTTCCGTCCCTAGGAAAAGGGTGCTGTAACATACTGCCCAGCGGTAGGTTTTGCTTTCATCAGGGTTGGGTCATCGTTAACATGGCCCGCGATCGCTAGAGTGTACTTCAGAGAGCAGCAGCATTATGGTAGCCACTTTAGTCAAACGCTATCTACTTGCGCTCCAGCGCTATAAATGGGCTGGCCTCGCCGGTTTTTTGGGGGTGCTTGGGGCATCCAGTGTGGTGGCGATTCAACCTCCACCTCCCGAGGAATACGTGTCCGAAGGAATTCTGGTTCAAAATGCTCCGGTCGTTGCGTTCACGGCAACAGGGGCTGAGCTGCAACAGCAAGGCCAGGGCATTATCACGACAGACTTTCTGCTCGCTGATGTTTTGCTCCAGCAAGTTGTTCAAGAGCTGACACAACAAGGCATTGAGGTCACTCCCCAGACGATTCGGCGCAACACCACCATCGAAATTGATGCGGAGGATCAACAGTTACAGCGGGTTTCTGTCGCCTACGTTGCCAATACCCGCGAAGAAGCTGAGGCTGTCTTGAATCTCCTGTTTCAGGGCATGGTGGAACTGAGCGGCGTGACCAACCGGGCTCGCCTCAGCAATATTGTGAATGCGCTAAATCAACGCTTGCCCGAAGTGGAGGCAGAGCTACGGGACGCAGAACAAGCCCTAGAAGCCTACGATCGCACGGAAGGGCCAGCGATTCAGGCCGCCTTGGATGGGAGCTTATTGGCTGCGATTTCTGGCAGCCAAAACCAGCGGCGCGAGAACCTCATTACCCTCGCCGGCATTGACGCCCAGATGCGGAGCTTGCAGCAGCAGCTTGGACTCAACCCTGCGCAGGCCTACGCCTCCTCAGCCTTGAGTGCAGATCCGATTGTGGCGCAGCTCCGGGCGCGGATTTATGAAGCAGAAACGCAGCTTGAACTGCTGTCTGACCAGTTCCGTCCGGCTCACCCCACCATGGTGCAGCTTCGGCAAGATTTGAGCTCCTATGAGCAATTGCTGCGCCAACGGGCGGCGGAGGTCATTGGGGGCGGAGGGCTTGCGCCTCTGCCCAGCGGCGCAGCGGTGCGCCAAGACAGCAACCTTGACCCGGCCCGTGCGGCCCTTGCTAACCAACTGGTCGCGCTGCAAACTCAGCGTGATGCCCTCCTTCAACAACAGGAAGTGCTGGCTCAGTCGGAGGTGCAACTGCGGAAGCAATATTCCAGCTTGCCCAACAAACAACTTGAGCGCGATCGCCTCGCCCAGCAAGTCGCCCTCAAAAAAGCCCTCTATGACCAGATCCAAGCGAAACGCATTGACGCCGAGGCCGCCGAAGCTGAGACGGTCAGCAGCTTGACGATTTCCACACCGCCCGCGACCTCCTTGGTTGAGGTGGAAACCCGGAGCCCTCTGGTCGTGCTCCTGATTGGGGGTGTGCTCGGGCTAGTGGTCGGAGGCGGGATCGTCTACCTGCTGGATATGCTTGATGGGACGATCCGCACCTATGAGGACCTGGATAACCTCTTCGAGGGTCAGGGCATTCCTCTCCTGGGTCTGATTCCCGATATTCCACCCAGCAGCCATGCATCGGCGCTGATTACAGCCCCCGACTCCCCCTATGGCGACATCTATGAGCGCCTGCGCAGCAATCTGCAAATTTCGGGGATGCAGTTGCTCGAAGGAAAAGTGCCTCGGGTGGTGTTGATCACTAGTACCCGCAATCGCGAGGGCAAGACGACCACCGCCTTCAATCTGGGAATTGCCTCCGCCCGGGCAGGGCGGCGAACCCTGATTGTGGAAGCGGATCTGCGCAATCCATCCCAAGCCCATCGCCTAGGCATCACGCCGGATGAGTCCGCCGCCCTAGAGCCCCTTCGCTACTATTCAGGCTATCTCTCGGATCCGGTACGCATGGTGCCGGGGGTCGAAAACCTCTACGTCTCACCCAGTGCAGGGCCCCAGCGCAACCCGGCGGCTGTGATTGATTCGAGTGAAATGGAGCATTTCTTAGCGGATGTGAAGGCCCGATTTGACTTAGTCATTCTTGATGCGCCCCACCTCACCAGCAGCAACGACGCGCTCCTGCTGGAGTCTCGCACCGATGGCATGGTGCTGGTGTCGCGCCCTGGTCTGACTGAGAAGCCGATTTTGACGACGGCGATCGAGCAGCTTGAAGAAAACGAAGATGTGACGCTGTTGGGGGCCGTGATTAATTCGGCGCAAATCCCGGTGGCCAGTGCGCAGTCTGAAACGTCATCTCGTTTGGTCGAAGCGGATCCGGCTATTTCGGTGACCGAAGCTCCCGCCCGAGAAGTGCCCGTTATGAGCCAAGTTGACTTCTAAGGGGGACGGCGCGATCGCGATAAAATAAGGGATGCTGCTCCTCGGCTGAGACGGCGGAGTTATTGAGCTAACTCGGAAAACAGTCGGACAAGCGCAATTGTGATGTCTCTCGTTTCCCGAGCCCGCATGATCTTCGCTGCGCTATACCTGAGTAGAGTCAGCGTGCTGATATCGATCGCCGTCCAGGAGAATCATCTTGCCCACACTCGGTGTCAATATTGACCATATCGCCACCATTCGGCAGGCCCGCCGCACCGTAGAGCCCGACCCTGTGGCCGCAGCAGTCTTAGCTGAACTTGGGGGCGCAGATGGTATCACCGTCCACCTGCGGGAAGATCGGCGGCACATTCAAGACCGCGATGTGCGGCTGCTGCGGCAAACGGTGCGCACCCACCTTAATCTCGAAATGGCCGCCACCGCTGAGATGGTAGAAATTGCCCTCGATATCAAGCCCGATTATGTCACCTTGGTGCCTGAGAAGCGGGAAGAAGTTACCACCGAGGGCGGGCTGGATATTGTGGGTCAGGCGGAACGGCTGACCCAAGTGGTCGCCACGCTCCAGGATGCAGGCATTCCGGTGAGCTTATTTATTGATGCAGAACCGGCCCAGATTGAAGCCTCGGCACGGACAATGGCCCAGTTTATTGAACTCCACACGGGGCGCTATGCGGAAGCCCCAGGAGAAGCTGCCCAAGCTGAGGAGTTGGCCTACCTCAAGGCGGGGACGGAGCAAGCGCGATCGCTGGGGTTGCGGGTCAACGCAGGGCATGGCCTGACCTATTGGAATACCCGCTCGATCGCGGTGATCGAAGGCATGGAAGAACTCAACATTGGCCACACCATCATTAGCCGAGCATCATTAGTGGGCCTTGAGCGGGCCGTACGCGAGATGAAGCAAGTTATCCGAGGTGAATTTTAGGTCTGGGAAGCGGGGTATGATAGCGATGGCCCAGTGTGCTGCCCTGCATCCATGCGTCTTAACTGGTACACAAGGATGTTGACGGGCGATCGCGAGAATTCGCTCTTCCACACACCGGCACATCCCGAGCTTTAAATCCTGCTGTGTTAATCCCAGATACTCAACGCCGATGTCTGCACAACGCTACTACTACCTCGTTGCAAGCCAACGCTTTTTGCTCGAAGAAGAACCCCTTGACGAAGTGCTGAAAGAACGAATCCGGCACTATCGCGAGCAAGAAAAGGAGATTGACTTCTGGCTTGTGAAACAACCTGCCTTCCTCGACAGTCCTGAGCTGACCGAGGTCAAGGCCAAGTGCCCACAACCCGCAGCGGCAATCGTCTCAACCGACAAGACCTTGATCACCTGGCTCAAGCTTCGCCTAGAGTACGTCATCACGGGCGAGTTTATGGCTCCTTCTGCCACCATTCCCGACCCACTAGCCTCCCTCGAAGCGGTTCACTAGAGGCTGTTCATCATTTAACCGCTTAATCCTTAAACAGCAAGGGTTACAGCCCCGAGATGATGAAATTGAGACGGGCATTGTAGTGCTTCTCTCACAAGGTTTCTAGACTGAATCGATGACACGCCCTAGGGCTATATCGCGTCAGTCTCCCCTCGATCTCCACCGCAACCGGACAACAAGACAGGATTTTCGACCTCCTAAGCCTGTCTGAAGGTCGGCAGCGTCTGGAGCAAGATATGCCAAGATAGGGTTCGAGCTAGGGTGGTGGTGCCCTGGCGCGCTGCTACTGTTTTTGCAAGGTGTACTGATGGCCTGGATGCAACCCCTTCATCGCTGGAGTTTAGCGGTCTTGCTTATGACAGGGGCAGGCGCGATCGCACCTGGGCGCGTCGTGGCGGATGACTTTCCACCCTGTCAGCCCCCCAGTGCGGGGGAATATTTGCTGCTGGTACAAGGGGAAACCGCCGAGTCGCGCGATCGCATCCAGAACCTGCTCCCCACGAGCACCGATGTCATGGTCTGTCGCTATTTAGACGACACCGTCGTACGGGCCGGGGGATTCACCAGCCTTGAAAATGCAAACGCCTGGGCCCGGTACTTGACTGAAGTGGAAGGGACGCAAGCCTTCGTGGCTCGTCCCGCTGCGCCGGGCGAAACTCGGCCCACGGCCCCCATCGCCGCAGAGCCCGTTGCGCCGCCCCCGCCCGCAGACCCAGAACCCACCAGCCCTGAGCCTGAGCCTACGCCCAGCACAGCCCCATTGACCCCGGATCCTGTCGTGGGGTACGCGCCTCGTCTCCTGGGTCAGGGCTATGCCGTCCTGATTGACTACGACAATCAACCCGCGATCGCCCAACAAATTCAACAGACCCTCAATCGTCCGGTGGGGTTAGCCGTCTATCAACAGCGGCCCTACCTCCTCGCCTCCCAAACCGCCGATGCCGCAGCTGCCGCCCAAGTTCTACAAAACCTAAGCAGCGGTCGTTTTCGCGCTCTTATGGTGAATAGCAGCGACGTTGTTTTACTCTCGCCCGCAGTCGCGATCCCCAACTCGCCATAACCCCAATCCATTATCCGAGGGAGGCGGTGGCGGGGAATATTGGTGGGGAATATAGTCTTGAATTTCTAGGCGATCAAGGTTTGAGTCGTGGCTTCAGA
Source organism: Leptolyngbyaceae cyanobacterium T60_A2020_046 (assembly GCA_015272155.1). Taxonomy (GTDB): domain Bacteria; phylum Cyanobacteriota; class Cyanobacteriia; order Phormidesmidales; family Phormidesmidaceae; genus JACYME01. Next base: position 4,901 of record JACYME010000029.1, on the reverse strand, counting down.
GCCGATTCAGAGATGTCCGTGTTGTTTGGCCGCTCGTTGCTATTGGGCGGGTCGTTTGCTGATCCGTTTCCATTGATTGGCGGCTGATTCCAACCCTCAACCGTGCACTCAAATCGTGCCCTAATCATAGGGGAATTGGGGATACTGACAGATCCAACTGTGGAGTATTGCACGGTGTAAAAAGATGTTTGCTCCTGTTGCAAAGGCAAAGCCAGTTGACGAGGCAGTTTTAGGGTAAAAGTACGGGCCTACCCCACTGATGCACCCACATTTGCGGGGAAACGCCTGTTATCGCTGGAGCGAACAAGTCTGCCGATAACGGTCAGCCTTCGGAGGTTCCGGTCGTGCGATCACAGTCACCCGCCAAGTTTAGACACAGCAACCCGTCCGGTTGTGGGTGCGCTCAGCGGGGCTCGGCATCTTCTGGTAGGGGGCGATTGCGCTACTTCGGCAGTCCATCGGTTCTAGCCTCCAGCGGGTGTGGTCTGTCGCCCTGGAGGACTGCTGTTGTGTCTTTATCTCATTCCCACGTTTCCCATCCCTCAGCCACGACGGTCGAAGTAACCCGCTGGGGAATTGCGATCGCGGTTGTGTTGATCGTGCTATCCACGGTGTTGATGGTGCGATCGCGCCTTGAGAATTCGCCCCATGCGCCGGATCCCGTTCCTGTAGCGGAGTCTGGCGTGTGGGAATCCCTGCGAGATTGGCGCTAGCGGTCAGCATTAACGACATCGCGATCGCGGGGAATGAGCTGCACCGCGTCGCGGCCATCACACGCCTGGAGGTAAACCTTGACCGCTTCTTCGCGGGAGGTCGGCAGCGTTTTGCCCACAAAATCTGGGTGAATGGGGAGTTGACGGTGGCCGCGATCGATGAGCACCGCCAACTGGATCATGTCTGGTCTGCCGTAGTCTGTCACCGCATTCAGCGCGGCGCGGATGGTGCGCCCGCTGTAAATCACGTCGTCTACCAGGACGATGGTTTTCCCCGCTAGGTCAAACTGGATTTCGGTGCGGGCCGGGGTGCGAATGCCAATGCTGTCGAGGTCGTCCCGATAGAAGGTGATGTCCACGGCTCCGACGGGCACGGCAACGGTTTCGAGCCGCTGGATTTGCTCGGCGAGGAGTTGGGCCAAGGGAACGCCGCGCGTGTAAATGCCCAGCAGCGCCAGCTGATCGAGGGGGCCGCTGCGCTCCACAATTTCTGAGGCGAGACGATTGACGGTGCGGCGCAGTTCTTCTGCGGAGAGGATTTCAACGACTGGGCTAGACATAGGGCAAGGGTAAGGGCGATGGGGTGCCGGGCGAAATCCCCCGTTTGGCGAATGGCGCGCACCAGGCTAAAGGCGCAGCGATCGCGACATCCTGAATTATCCACAGTGTAGGGGATAACGCCCGATCAGCCCGAAGCAGCCGATCGCGAGCCACAGCAACACTGCCCAACGGGTAAGGCCCAGGGCGTGGCGCACGGTGTCGGGGGTGATGGGGTGATCGCGATCGCCCAGGCTCGGCTTGACCTTGACCATCCCGCGATAGCGATTTTCGCCGCCCAACTGCACCCCCAGCGCCGCCGCATAGGCGCATTCGCTCCACCCGGCATTGGGGCTGGGGTCAGCCTTGGCGTCGCGGCGGCACAGGGCCAGCACGTGCCCCAGTCGCCCCGAGAGGGCCGCAATGGTGAGCACCGTGAGGCGGCAGGGCAGCCAGGTGGCGCAGTCTTCGGCCTTGGCGCTGAACCAGCCCAGGTGGGTGTAGGGCGGGGCGATGTAGCCCACCATCGAGTCAAGGGTGCTGAGGGCTTTGTAGGCGATCGCGGCGGCAACGCCTACGGCGGGCGATACCATGAGGCCCAACAGGCCATAGAACAAGGGGGCCAGCACGCCATCGGTGGCGTTTTCGCTGACAGTTTCCGTAACGGCGCGCAAAATTTCGTCGCGATCGAGATCATCGGTGTCGCGCCCGACGTAGCGGCTGAGCTGCGATCGCGCGGTAGGGACATCGCCCTGCGCGAGGGGGCGCAACACATCCTCAGCGGCGTCGCGGAGGCTGCGTCCGGCCAAGCAACTGGCTAACATGCCCCCCGCGATCGCCACAGCCGCGATCGCCGAAATCCGTGCCGCCAGCGTCACGATGCCTGCCGCGATCGCGCCACTCAGCAGCGGCAACCCCAGGCCTAACCCCACCCCGGCCCACCGCTGCCCCAGGGGTGAGGCAAGGTGCCGGAACACCCAGGTTTGGTAGCGCTGGATCACCCACCCCATGCCCTGCACGGGATGGGGCCACTGCCACGGATCACCGATGCAAAAATCCGCGATCGCCGCTCCCAGCAGCACCGCCACGGGCGCGATCGCAGGCCACAGCGCCACCTCACTACACCACAAAATTGGCATCTTCTCCTTGGGCCGCCTGCCAACTGCGGGCGTCGTAGTACAAATCTTCGAGCGAAATGCTGTAGAGGGCGGTCTTCATCTTTTCGTGAAGGCGATTCCACAGGCTAATCGTCACCCAGTCTTCCGCATGATCGCCCTGCTGGGCCGCCCCTTCAAAGGGATCAATAGTTTCGCCCACGGCTTCTAAAATGTGCCCGAGGGAAATGCGTTGCGGGGCAAAGGCCAGCCGATAGCCGCCCTGAGCCCCCCGCACAGACTCCACTAACCCCGCGCGGCGCAGCTCGATCAGCAGTTTTTCGAGATAGGGGGCGGGCAGGTTTTGGCGCTGGGCGATCGCGCTCACCGAGGCCAGGGTGCCCGGCGGTTGCAGACTCAAATCCAGCAGCGCTTTGACGCTGTAGTGGCCGCGTTTCGTCAGTTTCATGGCAAGGGACGGCGGGGAAAGAACGGCTCAGAACTGCGCGGACTACACAGCGAACTACAGATCACAGCCGTGCTGTTGTTCATACTGCCGCTGGCGCATGACTTGGCGATCGCGCTTTTCGGGCGTTAGGGTGTCATGGCAGTGGGGGCAAGAAATGCCGGGTTGATAGGTGGGCTCAGCGCGATCGCCCGCACTAACCGGATGCCCACAGGCGCGGCACATGTCATAGCTGCCCGGCGCTAGCCCGTGGCGCACCGCCACCCGCTCATCAAAGACGAAGCACTCCCCCTGCCACAGGCTTTGCTCAGCGGGCACCTCCTCTAAATATTTCAGAATGCCGCCCTGGAGGTGATATACCTCCTCAAAGCCTTGATTGAGCAGGTAAGCAGTGGCCTTTTCGCAGCGAATGCCACCCGTGCAAAACATGGCGACCTTGCGATGCTCGGCGGGGTTGAGGTGGGTGTGGACATAGTCCGGCAGTTGCCGAAAGGATTGGGTCTGCGGATTCACTGCCCCCTGAAAGGTGCCGATGCTCACTTCATAGTCGTTGCGGGCGTCGATCAAGACCACCTCGGGGTCTTGGATGATGCGATTCCACTCGGTGGGGGGCACATAGGTGCCGACGCGCTGGGCCGGGTTTGCCTCCGGTTGCCCCAGGGTCACAATTTCGCGCTTGAGTTTGACCTTCATCCGCCCAAAGGGATGAGCCGCTGCCGTCGAAACTTTGGCGTCCACATCGGCAAAGCGGGCATCTTGCCGCAGGTGATCCATAAAGCCGTCGAGGGCGGCTCGCTGCCCAGACAGGGTGGCATTCACGCCCTCTGTCGCGATCAAAATGGTGCCTCGGAGGTCGCGAGCGTCACATTCCGCCTGCCACTGCGATCGCAATACCTCGCGATCGGCAATTTCCACGAACTTATAAAAGGTGAAAACGGTAACGCTCATGGCGATGGTAACAGTAACAGGATGGGATGGGGCGCACCCCTTGCGCTAGAAGTCCCTTGCACAAAGGGATGGGTGTGCGGAGATCGTAGGATGGCAGTGCGCTACCCCGGTCGCCCAGACTCGCCCTATAGCCGATAGCGACGGTACACATTCGCTGCGGCGCGATGCAGCAGGGAATGACGGTAAACCAAATCGGCCATATTGTCATCGTACCCGCCCCCGATGACACAGGCGACGGGATATCCGGCGGCGATACAGGTTTCTAAAACCAAGCGATCGCGATCATACAGTCCCGTGTTGCTGAGGGTCAGCTTGCCGAGGCGATCGCGCGCGTGAGTGTCAGCCCCCGCGTCATAAAGCACTAAGTCGGGCTTCACCTGAGTCAAAATCGGCCCCAGATAGGTCGCCACCTCGCGCAGATAGGGCGCGTCTTCCATGCCCTCGGGCAGCGGCACATCGAGGTCGCTCACCTGTTTTTGGCGCGGAAAGTTCACCTCGCAGTGCATCGAAACGGTGAATACTCGCGGATCATCCCGAAAGATCCACGCCGTGCCGTCCCCTTGGTGAACGTCGAGGTCAAAGATGAGCACCCGCCGCACCCAGCCCTGATCGAGCAAAATTTGAGTCGCGATCGCCAAATCATTGAAAATGCAAAACCCCGACCCATAGTCTGGGAAGGCGTGGTGCGTCCCCCCCGCCGTATTGCAAGCCAGGCCATGACTCAAGGCCAGCTTAGCCGTCAAAATTGTGCCCCCCACAGCGGTGCAGGTGCGCTTCACCAAGTTGGCGCTCCACGGCAGGCCGATGCGTCGCTGGGCCTTGGCATCCAGGGTGCCGTGGAGATAGTCAGCGACATACTGCGGAGTGTGGATGCGCTCAATCCAGTCCTGGGGCGGGGCACCGGGTGGATAAACCTGGGCCGGAGTCACCACCCCATCGCGAATTAATAGATCATGCAACAGCCCAAACTTCGGCATCGGGAAACGATGCCCCGCAGGCAGGGGCGCAACATAGTCGGGATGGTAAACAATCGGCAGGTCAGCCAAGGGAAAAACCGAAAACTGCGAGGCGGGCAAAGGCCCAATGTTTTTTATCTTGGCACGAGAATATTGAGCGTTGACGCGGTTCCCACCTTCGCAGCCC
>JACYME010000021.1 GCA_015272155.1 Leptolyngbyaceae cyanobacterium T60_A2020_046 | reverse complement strand
CCAACGCGCCCTGAGCCATTTGTGCTAATTCTGCCTGGGGCATATTGATTGCACCTTGGATACGCAATTCATTAAACGCCTCGCGATCGCGCACATCTACAATCGTCAATGCAGGCTCGCCCCATTCCAATCGTTGCTTCAAGTTATCGGGTGTAACCTGTGCATCGAGGTCTGGCGGAGACGGAAGCGCTTCTTTCAATACGTCCTTTGCAGCATTGATTTGATCTGAAATATTTGCCATGCGAAATTACCTCACTTTTTCAAAGTACGCACTCATCGTATCGAGAAGGCTCGTTCCACCCATCCCCTAATTGACTGATTCCGCAATACCTCGCAGGTTATAATCCAAAAAATCAGGCAATTTTTGATGCTAAATTTGTCGTTTTAATTCAGATTATTTAACCATCTTCTAAGTCACCAATCGCCTGATTAGAGTCGATTTCAGCAAATAACGTCACTCCTTCACGGCAAGTTTTGGGCGCTATTTTTAGACCAGTTTGATGGCCCCAAAACAATTGAGCTGCGATATGCCGTTTTGTCGAGACGTGCTAGAGAATCGCGATCGCCCCTTCCATCACCTCCTTCCCGCGTCCTGAGACATCCCCACATTCCCAAGTTCCTGCCATTTTGCACCGCGCCCGCCGTGGCACACTGACAGGCGTACTTCCGTTCATCCAGAGGAGCGCTGCATGACGCCGCCCCCGCTTTCGCCAGAACACAACACCGCGATCCTCGATATTTTGGAACGGTGTGGGCAAACAGCGCGATCAGCGGCGAACCAGCCCTTTGAGGTCTTTGAGAAAGGGACAGAGGACTATGTGACGACGGTTGATCGCGCCCTCGATCGCACCCTAGCCGATGCCTTTGCAAAACGCTTTCCCGACAATGGCATCATTACTGAAGAAAATGGATCCTCCGCCCAAGCCTTTATAGCCGCCCGCGATCGCCTCTGGTTTATCGACCCCATCGACGGCACCGAAGACTTCATTAACCGAGGCCAGCACTACGCCATTATGGTGGGCCTGTGGGCCAACGCTCTCCCCAAAGCCGGATGGATTGCCGCCCCCGCCCAAGCTCAACTCTACTGGGGTGGGCCAAACTGGGGACTGTTTCAGCGAGATGCCCAGGGCATCGTGACGGACCTGGTGCCCCAGGAGCCGCGAGCCAACGACCCAGCGTTTTGCCGCATGGTGTTTGGCGATCGCGATCAGCGACGATTTGGGGCTGCGATCGCCCAATTCTGCCCGGCCCTGTCCTGCTATTCCCTCGGCAGCTATGGTCTCAAGGTGCTGGAGGTGATCCAAGGGCGCGCGGGACTGTATGTGTATCTCAACGGACGGGTCAAGCTGTGGGATACCACCGGGCCACTGGCCCTCGCGATCGCGGCGGGGCTCACCTGCTGCGACCTCGACGGGCACCCGATTCGGTTTGATGCCACAAGCGTTTATCCCAGCTCTCTGATCCATCAGCAGCCGATCTTGGTGGGGTGGCCTGCCGCGATCGCCCAATTTCGAGAACCATTGCGTCAAGCGGTCATGACCGTGCGATGTCAGGAACTGCGGGATCGATGAAGGGCGTAACGGGCGATCGCGGACAAACCCCCCTGAATCTCGTCAACTGATGCTAGCCTGTGGCTTAGCCTCCCATGACTTTAAAAACTCGGCAGTCTCCCATAGATATTGGCCGGTATTTCTAGGTAGTATGGGGGCAGATTTCGCGGTGCATCGGTATCTTGGCGTCTCAGTCATTCTGGGCACTGTTCCGATCTCCCAACGTTTAGGCCCATTCAAAATAGGTCCCATGCAGCCTGAAGCATTTGGTGAGCTTTTCCCCCTGTTTGATGTCGCAAACCCGGAAACCGTTGATTGGTTACTGTCAGTCGCGACGGAGCACGAATACCCTGCTGAGCGCGCTGTACTCATGGAAGACGCTTGGGGAAATGCGGTTTATTTCATTCAGTCCGGTTGGGTAAAAGTTCGCCGCCACGCAGGGGATAATTTCGTGACCCTAGCGGTTCTTGGCCAAGGTGACTTTTTTGGCGAGATGGCGATTCTGGATGAATCTCCTCGCTCAACGGATGTCGTTGCCCTGTCTCCCGTGAAGCTCCTGAGCGTTTCAGCCCAGCGCTTTATTCAAACCCTATTCAAAGATTCTCAGTTGCACCATCGGATGTTGCAGCTCATGGTGCAGCGCCTGCGGATGATAAACTTCCGGTTTCAACTGCGGAACCAGCCCCCAGCAGTCAAACTTGCCAACACCTTGGCCTCGCTGAGCGAAGCCTATGGCAAAGCGGGGGAAGAAGGCACGGAAATCTTCAATATCCCAACCAAGGATTTGGCTGACGTCACCGATATCTCGGAGGACGAGACGACCAAAATCATGGAGAAGATTACCGAGAAGGGCTGGTTGAAGGTTGATACCGATCGCAATGTGATTGTGTTAACGAATACGAAGCAGTTGGCTCAGCTTGCAGGCCGCCTCTAGGGGGGTGCTAGCCCGCGCCCGAGGCCGGCGGAGTCGTGTGGACTTGAGTTTTCAATAATTTCCGAATCAGGGGGATGTCGAAGGGCATCCCCTTTTGAATGTCCGATGGATTTGACAGATCTTTTTATTCTGTAGCGTTCGATTACAGCCCATCTGGCAGACCCAAAAGCCCGTGTTAGCGTGGTCGCAAATTCTCCACTGGGGCGAGGGGGGCGTTGGCAGCTATGCCGATGATGCGTCAACCCTGCGGTGATGTATCGCGATCGCGCCAGGGGGTTCCATGCTGCACTAAAGGACCTTGGGCTATGGCAATTCAAACTCCGCCGCCACCCCCTTCCATTTCTCCGCGCCAAATGGCGCTGATGCGAGTCGTGGCTTCAATGGCTTGGAGCGATGGCAATCTTGCGACCGAAGAAGTTGACCTGATGCTCGATCGATTCACTGGCCTCTTTGCCCAAAACCCCGAGCATCAAGCCAAGCTGCGCCAGGAATTGCGAGACTATTTGATGCAAAATCTGCCGCTAGAGGAGACGGTGCCTCAGCTCAACACGCTGGAAGAGCGAGAGATGGTGCTGCGTCTCGGATATGAGGTGATTAGCAGCAGTGCTCGCACGGAAGATGAGGCGCTAATCAACAACGAGGAAGCGGATGCCTATAGCCGACTGGTGGCCTTGCTGAACTTGCCGCCGGATGTGGTGGCGCGGGTGGAGGCTGAGGCGGATGTCGCGACTCGCGATCGCCCAGTTGTGGAGGTCATCACTGCCCAACTGCAAAAATTCTTTGAAGGCTAGCCCTTTGATGCTCCAAGGGACTGAGCGGCTCCGCTGGTTTTAGCGGAGTTTTTTTATGGCTCGATAATCGCCGGGCATCTATCCGCCGATTGAATGTTCTTACCCCAAAATTTACCGCTATCAGAACTCCGGGCTCTGCCTGGAAATTTGCTTGCGGCTTGCCAAAAAGTCGGGGCTCTCGCGACGGACGATTCCCCGGATGGGCGATGGAGCGTCAGATGTAGCGCGTCAGATTGATGCGATAGCGTTCCTTTTTAGTGACGGCAATGTCGCCGATCTCCAGCCGTCCCTTACCGCGAATGGCGACCAAGTCGCCCGTATTGAGGGCATAGCTGGATTGGGTGACAGATTTCCAGTTCACGCGCACATCCCCAGCGGTGATGAGATCTACCATTTTGCTGCGCGACATGCCAAAGCCCGCCGAGGCGATCGCGTCAAGCCGTAGAGACGCCTCAACGGTCGTCATTTCCTTTTTCTTCGGCTCACGAACGCGCAGCTCTTGCCAATCTACCCGGCGGGTTTGCACGGGCACCGATCGCACCTGAGTCAGGCTCATTTCCAAAAACTCAGCCAGTTCTGGCATCACAATCGCCTGGGCTCCTCGTTCGCCCAGCACGATGATGTCGCCCACCTTTTCGCGCACGATGCCCGTGCCCAGCATGGCTCCCAAAAAGTCGCGGTGGGTGGCAGTGTCAAACAAAAAGTTGCCCGCAATGTTGAGCAGTGTGAGGGGAATTTGATCCTGCTCGAGGGGAAGCTCGCTGCGGGCGATCGCGCCCCGTTGCCGCTCAGCTTGGGGATAGCCACCCCCCACTACAAACTGCACATCGGTCAACCGCTGAAACATCGCCTGGGCCTCAACCAGTTCTGGCGGCGACAGGAAATCAGTCACCACCACCTCCCAGGTGCGAATCGCTTGGTCAGCCTGATCTAGAATGCGCGCCAGCGTATCACGATTTTCAACGGATTTGAGGAGATCCTCTTTTGGCAGCATAGGGAAATATCGATCAGCAATGGGGGACGAAAAATCGCAGCGCGATGGCGCGATCGCGGGACGATCCCCAGCATAGAGGCCATTGGCGGATTCTGCCACGGCAGCCTTCACCTCGGCCCCAATCCTTCCATTTCCCCTAGCATGTTCGAGGTTTCAGTTTTTGAACCCACTGCCGAATTGCCACTGTTGAACGGAACGGCAGCGGTAAAATGAAGGCTCCCATCGGTGAGGACATGCGCCCCGCACGCCCACAAGGCTTAGATTTTGAGGCAAATGGGGTGAGCAGCGCCAAACTAAAGCCAAGGGCTTGGGCAACTCCCATCGATGGGGATGATGTCGAACCGATCGCGCAGCGCGACGGTAGACCCCCAAGCAGTGTAGGAGCACCGATTTTATGATGCGGTATCGATCCATTGTTGCGGTTGTACTTGCCGCGATCGCCACCTTCATTGTTGGCTGTGGCGGCCCAGGTGCGACCCAGGTCAGAACCTACAGCCCTGAGCAAATTGCTGAAATTGAGGTGTTTGCCCCGCGCGTTGAAGAATTGCGAGCGCGGTTTCCAGAACTCGAAGCCTACATCCAAAACAAAGACTGGGTTAACATTCGATCCTTCATTCACGGGCCAATGGGTGAACTGCGCGCCCGCCTCAGCCGGGTTGCCATTCGCCTGCTGCCCAACGATGCGGCCCAGGCCAAAGCCCTGGCGGATGATCTATTCGTCCATCTCGAACGGCTCGATGCTGCCGCCGAGGGCTTTGATCAAATTCAGTCAGGGAAGGAATATCGCCTTGCCTTGGACGATTTTGACGCCTTTTTGGAGTTGATTCCCGCTCGGGGTAGCGACGCTGCATGACCGAAGTTGTGGTGATTGGGTGTGGCATTGTGGGAGCGGCGATCGCCTACGAATTGAGCCCCCTGCCTGACCTCACCCTCACCGTGATTGATCAGCGGCCTCCGGCCCACGGGGCCACGGGGGCAGCCCTCGGCATTTTGATGGGCGTTATTAGTCAAAAAGCCAAGGGGCGCAACTGGCGGCTGCGGGAAGCCAGCTTGCGCCGTTATGCCACGCTCATTCCTGAACTGGAAGCCGCGACGGGGCTGACCATTCCCCACAACCGCCAAGGGGTGCTGAGTCTCTTGACAGAGGCGGCAGATTTGCCCCGGTGGGAATCTTTGCAGGCGATTCGCCAGCGACAGGGGTGGCCCCTAGAAATTTGGTCGCCGGAGCAGGTGCAGTCAGCCTGCCCCCACTTGGCCGTGGACACCCTAGCGGCGGGCATTTACTCGCCCTGCGATCGCCAAATTGCCCCCAAAGCCCTGACCCATGCCCTCGTCGCGGGGGCACAGCAGCACGGTGTGCGCTTTCATTTTGGCAATCCAGTGGTGGGATTTGAGTGCCAGGGCGATCGCGCGGTGGCGGTCAAAACCAGCGTCGCCCGTCACCCGGCAGACTGGGTGGTGGTGGCAGCAGGCCTCGGCAGCGCCGGACTGAGTCAACAGCTACAGCAACCGCTGGCGCTAGGGCCGGTGCTGGGGCAAGGCTTGCGGGTGCGGTTGCCAGAGCCCTTGGGCGATCGCACCTTTCAACCAGTGGTGAATGGCAATGATATTCACCTCGTGCCCTTGGGAGCGGGGGACTATGGGGTGGCGGCCACGGTGGAATTTCCGGCGGAGGGGAGTCACCATCCCCTCCCCAAGGCGGAGGCGCTGCGGACGCTGTGGGAAGGCGCGATCGCCTACTGTCCGGCCCTAGCCAAGGCCGAAATTTTAGAAACCTGGTATGGGTTGCGCCCCCGGCCCCAAGGGCAGGCGGCTCCGGTGATTCAACCGCTGGCGGGCTATGCCAACGTTACTCTCGCAACGGGGCACTATCGCAATGGGGTCTTTTTGGCGCCAGCAACGGCGCAGCAGGTTAAGGCGATGGTGACGGTGGAGCTTCAATGAGGGAAGGGGTGTAGTCGGTCAAGCTGAGGCCGATGACAAGCAGCGCCACCAGCCCAAAGATGACGATCGCGATCGCGGGGCGCAGCAGCACGACTGCACGAGATCGCGGCAACGTACCGCGCTGGTGAATAGCGCGCATGGCCGCGCGATAGTCGCTGATTGCCAAGCCCAGCAGCCCCAGACCAAACCCCACTAGCGCAGCCCCCATTCCCGTCATTGGCACCCATTCCAGCATGGTGCGATCGCGTTCCCCCGTCTGAGCAAACAGACTGAGCGCGTCCAGCGTCATGCCAATGCCGATGAGACTCAGACAGTTTTGTACCCACGCCAGCAGGGTGCGCTGGGCTGCCCCTCGGTTGCGATGTTTGGCCAGCTCAGTGACGGAGTTGGTGGGGCGATCGCGAAAGGGCAGGCTCACCGCGCCACCGCCCGCACCACAATGCCCAGAAAAGCAACACTGCCAATGGCAATCAGGGCGATCGCGACCGTGAGCCCCAGCGATCGGCGATCGCGATAGTGATAATCATTGCGCTGAATGCGGCGTAACTCCTGGCGATGCTCTAGTACCGCCATCAGCATGGCGTAGGTGCCTAGCGCCACCAGCGACAACCCCAACAGCCGCGAGAGCCCCAGCGCCCCAATGGGATTGCCCGCCCACGCGATCGCCGCCACCACGCGATCCAGGCCAAACCCAAAACTGATCAGCGCCAGGCAGGTGCGGATCCAAGCCATCAGTGTGCGCTCGGCGGCGGCGCGGTTTCGCTCTTTAGCCAGTTCGGTGGCGATGTCTTGGGGCGGCGGCATAGGGGAAGAGGCAGGGGGGAGGGTGGGCGGCGGTGGCTGGAAAGCATAGGTCGGGGTTATCCGCGATTGAAGCGGGCGGTCATGCCGGGTTGGTAGAGGACGAAGCGATCGCGACCTTGGCGCTTGGCTTCATAGAGGGCGGCATCGGCCTGCTGCACCAGCGTCTCTGGGATGAGGTCGGGGGAGGGCACCAGGCTTGCCACCCCAATACTGGCGGTGACAATGTTGCGGTTGGCTTGACCTTCGTGGGGAATCGCAGCTGCGCGAATCAGGGTGCAGATTTGCTCCGCCATCCACGCGGCTCCCTCAATGTCCGTATGGGCCAGCAAAATGCCGAACTCCTCACCACCGTAACGCGCCACCAGATCGTTGGCGCGATGGACGCAGCGTTGCAACAGTTGGGACAGCTCAATCAAGCAGGTGTCGCCCTGCTGATGACCGTAGTAATCGTTATAGGCCTTAAAGGAATCCACATCCAACAGCAGCAGCGACAGGCTTTCTCCGGGCCGCGACAGGCAGCGCCATAGGTCAGCTAGGTGCTCATCAAAGCGGCGGCGGTTGGCGATTTGGGTCAGGCCATCGAGGGTGGCAAGCTGTTCGAGTTCGGTATTGGCGCGGCGCAGGGCTTCTTCAGCGGCCTTGCGATCGCTAATATCAGTGATCACGCCATGCCAGCAAATATCGCCATTCTCGCGGCGTTCAGGCTGGGAACTCATTTGCAGCCACTTCACCTGCTGCCTAGGGGTGATGATGCGCCATTCGTGGTGTAGCAACTCTAGGGTGCGGGCGCTGCACTCAAAGGCATTGAGATAGGCAGCGCGATCGTCTGGGTGAGTCTGCCCCAGCAGCACCTCCCGAGCGCTTTTGAGCAAGGTTCGCATCGACACCTCATAAATCTGCTCCATCCCGATGGAGACATACTCAAACACCTCAATGCCATTGGAACGACGTACCAGGGAAAAATACTTCCCGGCAGCATATTCGCCAGGCTTTGAAAGCGTTTCTGACTCTGCCGCAGGGCCAGCTCAGTCTTGTGGCGCTCAATCACCTCCCGTTGTAGAGCTTCCGTCCGTTCGCGCACCTGTTGAGTCAGGTGTTGGTTGTATTTTGCAAGCACGCGCTCGGCCAACACCTGGCGGGTGATGTCTTCCAGCACGACCATGACATATTCCACTTGGTCGGTAATGGGGCTAAACAATGGCGAAGCGCTGACTTTTAAGTACCGCACAGGCAAAACATCGGCCAATTCGATATCTTCGGCGGTGCTGGCTTGTCCGGTGAGGGCAAGGGCAATGGGCGACTCTGTGGGGGGATAGGGCTGCTGGGTGCCGATGCGTTGAAAGGGGTACACGCGGTCGAGATCGTCGGGATCAGGCCTGTTCTCAGCACTGAGGTTGAGCAAGACCCGACCCATCCGATTCATAAAGAGAACCCTGCCATCTGATTGATGGACAACAACCCCAATGGAGAGTGCTTCTAAGAGTTGGGCAACACGATGGGGATTTTGGCTGAGATCGCTTAAGAACGGGTCAAACTGCAACATGCCACTGTTGTCAAGAAGAGATAATTAGCGTGTCGAATTATTTTCTGGTTCGGGCGACGTAAATCACATCGTCCGCTAAGTAGAGTCCGTATGAGCCCCCTGATTGGTTTGATTAAGGTGCGATCGCGCCCCGCGTCATGCATCCTGACAGACCCGGCGATTTTACACGACCGTTAGAATTCGTAAACTGAGCTTGATATCGGTCACTCTCTGCGTTCTCCTAGCTCCCGTCCGGCGATGGGCAGAGAACTCAACCCAGCCCGGCTCAGACGCTACAATCCCCACAAGGGGAAATGTGGATTGCATTGCCCGAAACCTAATTGACTGTAGCGTTGTGAAATTAGTTCACTATCGGGCTCAATCGGTGACAGTCAATCGCCGCCGTGTGTATGACGTGGGCGGATACCGTTATCCCGGTGTCACCACAGTTTTGTCGGCTACGAAGCCAGCGGAGGCCCGTGCCGCCCTACAACGGTGGCGATTGCGGGTCGGCCCGGCAGAGGCTCAACGGATTTCTGGGCAAGCCTCCTCAGTCGGCACCCGGCTCCATCGCTGCATCGCCGCCACGCTGCGGGGCGAGCCCGTCACCGTTCCACAGGATTTGGCGGACTATTGGGCTTCGATGCAGCCCACCCTGAACGCGGTGGAGGAAGCTTGGCTGGTGGAAGGAGCCGTTTGGCACCGGGCGGGCTTTGTCGGGTTTCCCGATGCGTTGGTGGTGACGGGGGGACGGCTTTGCCTGTGGGATTGGAAGACCGCCCGCCAACCCAAACGCATTGAGTGGATTACCGATTATTTTTTGCAGACGGCAGCCTACTGGAAGGCGATTGAGCAGGTGTATGCCGATCAGGGCGTTCAGATTGATGAGGCCCGCATCGCGATCGCCCTAGCCGACCAACCCGCCCAACAGTTCACCCTGGAATTGGATGCGTTGGTCGATGTATGGGAACACTTTCAGCGTCGTCTATGGGCCTACCACGCCCGTTATCACCCATAACTAGGGGATTTTTGGCCCCTGCCCTGCCTCGAACGGATGCTTTGGGTAACTTTCTGTGGTAGTAATCGTCTTTGATTCGTGATCGTTTCGCCTGCTAGGGATTTTTTTGTGAACCTCACCCCTGCCATTGCTCTGACGCTGATGCCGCCCCTATCGTCTCTGGGGCATGGATGGCCCACCATGCCGCTGGGGATTATCGGGGGCAGCGAGACGGTGGGGCCACATTTTGCCGCGATCGCCAGTCTATTCGTCCTAATGGTGATTCTGTTTGCGGTGGGGGCATCTCACCAGAACCTCCACAAGGTCACGTTGCCAGGGCTCTTTCTTTCTGGCATTGTGGCGGCCCTTGCGATCGCTGCCGCCTAACCCAGTAGCCCATTGCTCCGGCATTCAGAGCAGGGAGCCCAATCCCACGCCCTAGGGTCTAGGCTGTGGGGGTTGCGCCTCGGCGGAAGCCTCTGGCCACCACCGTCCACCACCGTCCGTCGCAGGATGTTGTGGATTGCTGATGCATCCTATGGGGTGTTAACCGGCAACTGTCGCTGCATTAATCCAGCGATATGGCCCTTTCGCTATGCTGAAGCCAGCTAGAAATTCGCGTCAGGGTGGCTGGTTCTGGCGATCGCCCGCTGCTTCACCGCTAATCCATCGTTTTTGACCGAGCTAGAAAACGCATGACGACCGTATTTGAGTTTTTGGCAAAAGGTGGCCCCGTCATGGTGCCCATCGTGGGATGCTCTGTGCTGACGGTGGCAACCGCCTTTGAACGGGCTTGGTTTTGGACGCGCCTGCTGCGCCGCGAAGACCAAATCGTCAACGAAGTCTTAGAGGCGGCTCGCCGCGACCTTAACGAAGCCGCAGAAATCGCCTCCCAAGCTCGGGATTTGCCCATCGGGCGGTTTTTGCTGGCTCCCCTCACTCTCAAAAATCCTTCGCCGGAAACCTTTCGCCTAGCCCTTGAAAATGCAGGCGATAAGGAATTCGTCAAGATGCGACAGGGCGACAAAGTTCTGGAAACCGTCGTCGCTGTTGCGCCACTCCTTGGCTTGCTCGGGACGGTGACGGGGCTGATCGCGACCTTTGAAAACCTCAACATCGGGGGTGGGGGCGGTACAGAACAAGCTTCCCAAGCCGCCGCTGGCATTGGGGAAGCGCTGATTACGACGGCGGCGGGAATGGTGGTCGCAATTTTGGCCCTGTTGGTGTTTCGAGTTTTGGTGTCCTTTCAGGCCCAGCAGATGGATTATTTTTCTGAGGCGGGCAACGAGCTAGAGCTCACCTACCGCCAGTATTGGTATGAGCCCGCAGTGACGATGGCGGACACAAAGGCGCGATCGCATTCTGAAGCCTTGGCGGGCGATCGCTACTAGTCGCAGTGTGTCCTGAGGGCGCGCCCCCGCACCCCATCACTGGCCCCGATTCTGCACCCCTGCATCCCTCGGAGATTCCTATGCAGTTTCGACAGCGCAACACTCCTGCCCCACCCCAAATCGACCTCATCCCCATGCTGACGGTGATGATGGGGGTGCTGGCGTTTTTTGTGGTCGTCACCATGACCTTAGGCTCTGAGCAGTTGATTGAGATGCAGCTTCCTGCTGAGCAACCGGAAGATGAACCGCCGCCGCCGCTCACCACCCAGCCCTTTATCGTGCAGCTAGACGCCACTGGCCAACTGCGCCTCAATAATGCTCCCATCGACCAAGCAGCCCTGGAAGCCCAGATGCAGGCTTACCTCGAACGCCGGGCAGACAATACGGTGTATCTGTTGCCCGATCAAAGCCTGCCCTACGAGGACGTGATGCGTTTTTTGGGCGAAATGCGGGAAGTTGGGGGCGATCGCATCACCCTCGCGATCGAGGAGTAGCCAGGGCTCAACCACCATGCGTTCTCGCCGCCGCACGCCACAATCTCAACTTCCTGAAGTCAACCTCGTCCCGATGATGGACGTATTGATGACGGTTCTGGTCTTCTTTGTGATCATTTCTATGACGCTGACGGGCCAGCAGCTCTTGGGCGTTCGCTTGCCCCAGTCAGTCACGGGGGCCGATCGCGATGAAGAAAACACCATCCTGGAGTCGTTGGTGGTAGGCCTAGACAGCGACGGCAACATTTTGCTGGAAGATCGCACCGTTTCCTTCTCAGAACTGACCCAACGCATTCGGGTATATTTCGCCGAAAATCCCGAAGGCAAGCTGGTGATCAAGGCCGATCGCACCCTGCCCTACAGTGAGGTGTCGGCGTTTTTGACTAAGCTGCGCGCGATCGGCGGCAACCGCGTTTCCCTCGCCGTGGAATAATCTGAAGGTTTATCCCAGTCGCGCAGGACAGCGACGCTGGTCGCCCTTTTCTGCTGCTACACATCAGCCATTTAAGAGTAATGAAAGACTTCAGAGTGGGATGGGCTGGCCCATTGGATAAGCGCGATCGCGGCTTTATCTAGGGTGGAAATCACCTTGCCAAGCCATTTCTTTTGATACATGATACAACGCCATACACAAACCCAAAAAGCTGACACCCTAAACACAGGAGGCAATTATACTGAACCCGTCCACCCAATCACAAATATTATTCTAAACTTCTCACTGGAAAGAAAGCCATTTTTTCATAATATGGAGGCGTCATTTCAGGAAATAGCTTCTGATCAGATTATTGGGTATGCTACGGCGACAACACTAACAGATTAACAGATATTTTTCACATTACGAGACGGCATACTCAAAGCATTAAACGCGCAAGATAAGTAATAGCAATCGTATTGTCAGCCCTGGAAATTGGCCCCGTTGACCGATCAGTACTGGAATTATAGTGATTCTACTTAAGAATGAGAATCAGACTTGCTTTAGGTACATCGATAGTTAGCAACGACTTCATCCAGCGTGGTGCCGTCAGGAGCATAGGCCAAAATCTTCTTCAAAGCCGCAAAGTCATGCTCACTCTTATTGAAATCCGGCGAGTAGGGAGGCAGGA
>JACYME010000132.1 GCA_015272155.1 Leptolyngbyaceae cyanobacterium T60_A2020_046 | reverse complement strand
ATAAGCCGACCCTAGCACAATCATAAAATTCTCCTCATCTCCCATATCTTCAATACAGACAATAGGCAAAGGTAGAGCATCAAATCCATGAAGGGCTAGGCTGTTTCCATATCTACCAATTTTTTCGACATAGTTTTTGTCTGCTAAAAGCTTGAGAGTGAAGCTTACTTTTTTCTCCCATTTTTGCAGTCAGTAACAGTAATGGGATAAGAATTTTCTGTTCTTCTGAAACTCATAATATTCAAGTGTCTTCCTAGAAAAGTTAGTCGATTGTAATCCGTTTTCATTCTAGGATTTAAGTTAGGTTTGCCCAATAGTGAGAACGGTATTCGACATGCTGCATCGGAATTGTGCAGGCTCCCGATGAAAATCAGATAAAACGGCAAAGACTTCGGTAGAATCGGCTTCGTGGTGGAGAACTCCGGTACCATGCCCGTGCTGTCAGTGGAAGATGAAGAAGATTGATGGCAGGCGGTACTGGTCGGTGAAAAGTACGTGGTGGATTGGGTCACCGATGGGGCGCAGGCCTGGTATTGTCTGAAAATCAGTGGGCTAATTACACCGTGGCCATTGAAGCGTAGTGGCCACAACTGGTACAAGGGCCGTTGGGGTTGATGACGCATCGCAGTAAGGCAGATTGGGCGTTGTAGCGGCAGGTGGCATCGCCCACAACCCAGCGATCGCCAACATAGGTCTTGTCCCGCAGGTCTACAGCCTCTTGGACGTAAAGCGCAACCTTGTGCAGGCAATAGCGATTGCCGCGAAACTGGTAGCGGTGGCGGCGTTCGAGCACAGTGTAGGTCTGCCCTGCGTGCTCTAGGTGTGCGCCCGGTTGGGGAGCCCAGTTGAGATGAACGATGCCCAGAGATCGCTGAGCATGGCTCAAAATCAACTCCGTGGGCAGCGACTCAGGTTTCGTCACAGGAGATTACCTCAAGACAGCACAACAGTACGGGTGCGCGTATGAGGATGGTATCGCGATCGCGCCGCTGGCATCTGTCCTCCCTCTGGTAAGGGCAGACGTTGACGCAATCCGTTCGTTACAATGCGGGCACGACAGACCGCCGAGTTCATCAAACCCCTATGGCCGTTCGGCAGGCACAATACGAAACCCTCCTCGCCACCTGTAGCGAATATCGCGGGGCTTTAGACATCCTCAAGCAATATCGCCCCTATTTGGAAGCGATTCCGAGTATGCGCCGCCCCAAGGAAAGCATCGTCACCATTCCATTACCGAACATCCGGGTGCGACAGTCGGTGCAGTCGGTTAGTGGGGCGGGCATTCCGATTTCAGCGGGCGAGGCGGTGCCCATGCCCTGTGATGTGGCGTTGTTAATGTGCGATCCCGAATGGAAAATCAAGACCGGGGTCGAAATTTTTGTCTTCATTCACCGCCCCAATGAAGATTTCTCTGATCTCCTCATACGGTGGCGCAAAACGCAAATTTTGCTCGATCGCGGCTATGAGTGGATGCTGCCCGCCCGTTATCACCATTTACTCAGCGATGAAGCCGAAATTACGCGCCCGCTATTTATTGTCTTTCCCCAAAGCCCAGAGCGAATTTTGAAGGGGCTCAAGGGGGCCGGGTTGCCCGCGATCGTCCATGCCACCGAAACTGATGATGCAGCAGACGCCAGCCTGCTGCATTCTGGGGATGATCTGCATCTTGAAGATACAGACGACCTCAATTTGGCAGATCTCGACAGCATTGGCCAGCGCGATCGCCCCCGCCCTGACTCCCCGTCCGACCTCAGCGAAGGATAGGATCCGAGAAAAAGTAGGAATGGAATTGCGTTAAATCGCCTCAATTCGAGCAGATGCGGGGTGAAAAGCTGGTAAAAAGCTTTTGATGCGCGATCGTAGGGAACAGGCCTCTCCATCAATCCAGCATCCCTCAAAGCCCTGTTTAGGGTTGGGGTTGCCATACCCTGGCAATGGATCAAAGCGACTTCCAACCACCGCCACTTTGGCGAGACCTCCTGAACTGATAGCAACGGGTTTAAATCAATCGCAGGAAATTGAGGAACCCTTTTCCAGTCAACATTTCCACCAATATCGCAGTGACAAACGCGATCATTGCCAACCGTCCGTTGAGACTTTCAGCACTGGAGGTAAATCCCCAGTCTTCAAACGGTTCTTTCTGTGACATGGCCTTAAAGGATTTTGTTAATCTTTGTAAACATTATAGCCATACAGGGGGACAACTCGGGAACCAACCATTGATTTGAGTCTTTACCAAGCAGTCCAATCATTAATAGAAATCAGGTGTGACTGCGGCGATAGAAGAAGGTCGCGATCGCGCCCAGCAGAATCAGCCCCGCCACACCCGCCAAGGGATTGTTGCCAATACCCGTAACCCAAGCGGGGACGCGCCCAGTAATTTCGACCCAGTTGCCCACCTCCACAACGTAGTACGTGGCAACCAAGCCCGCATGGAGTCCAGCAGGCCAAGCGAGGGAAGTCTGCGGAGAATGGCGGGACAGGGGCGATCGCCGCGCCCACACCAAGGTCAACCCCAGCAGCAGCAATCCCAAAAACTGCGGCCAGGTTTCCAAAATGGCCTCTAGGGGACGCAAATAGTGGGCGATCGCAAACAACAGGGCGTTGAGCCAGAGGGTAAGCCGTGGCCCATAGTCTTGCCCCAGTTCAAACAACAGCCAGCCGCGAAACAGAAGCTCCTCCGCCAGCCCCACCAACAGCCCAATCAGCACCGCCTCCCCCAGGAGGATGACAAATCCTGAAGGCGCGATCGCAGGAACCGCCCACCCCAAGCATACGTATAGACCAAAGAGGAAGAGGGTGGCTCCCACGCCGAGAAGGCAGGCCAACAGCCAGCACCGAAACCATCGCGCCCCCCCCACAAAGCCCAGGGTGGCCCAGGGCGATTGCAGGTAATGTCCGTAGCGACCCCACAGCGGTAACGCCAGCACAAACACCAGTACCAGCGTTGCCGGAGCCCACACCACGGATTTGCCAGCGGTGCGTGCATACTCCCATTGGTAAATCGGGAGAGCAAGGGGAGCGGCGATCGCAACCACGCTTATCAAAAACACCCCCACCCTCACCGGAGCGGGGCTGCTGCGAAAGTAGCGCCACAGTATTTTCAAGGGCCGTTACTCGTCAGGCTCAATGGAACTGGTGAGCCCCCGGCCCTTCAGCCCTTCACAATAAAACTCCGCATGTTCTAGGGCGCAGGTGATCACCAGCGCCACCCCCGCCGTATGGGCCTGCATCATAATGTCTACGGCCTGGGGAGTCGTCAAACTTGGCACTACGGTCAGCAGCGACTCAACGACGTACTCCATCGAGTTGAAGTCATCGTTGTGCAGCAGCACCCGATAGCGCGGCGCGGGCTTGCGAATGGTGGATGTTGATCGACGTTCAATCGTTTCGACAGCCACAGCGGATTCCTTCCTGTCTCAGCACTAGACGGCACAACACCAGCATAAAAAGATCCGGGGCAGATCATCAGGGGCAATCTTCCATCTCGGGCACGGTCAGTCTAGACTGTCGCTGCCGCAGCTTCCGCTGGCTTGATCCGCGCGATCGCCCCACGATTGAGTTCGTTTTCGGTACGATGCCAGATACGTCAAAGTAGTGTAGCAGTCACACCGAATCATTGAATGGCAGCCGCACAATCTTGTTTGCTTTGAAAGCAGCGAATGCCGTCGCGATCGCCCATGAACACCACCGACCTTTCCACTCACCAGATTATCTTCATTGAAAATCGCCGCGAGCACCTCTACGGCGAACTGATTCAAGTGATTGAAGACCGGGGAATGAGCTGGATCCGGCCCTTGGCCCTAGTACAACACACCCAAGATAATCTCGAGCCGACGGTGTTGGATCTGCGAGATGGCCCCGATGTGATCTGCCCAACCCCCCTACTCAGGGCAGCCTTAGACACGCAGTGGTTGCCCATTTGGGTAGCGTTGCAGCAGTTTCCGTCTGGGGAGGTGGCGACGGAAGCCCACGCAAAACTTCGTGCTCTGCTCAGAGCTGTGGTGGGCTAACCCTGTCAGCATCACAGAACAAAGCATCGTGCCACGCTCGACGAAGCGACAGATTCAGCATCGGGTCACTGTGGCGCAAACGGGGAAAAATACGCGATCGCGGCTCAGGGTTCAGAACTTACGGGCTGGGCACCAGACGAATACGGCCTGCATCCATTTCCGACATCAGAAGTTCTAAGGCTTCAAAATCGCTATCCGGCAGATATCCCAGGCGCGTGAGTTCAGTATTGATGGCGTTTTCAATATCCGGAGTGAGCTGACGGATGTAAAGCGCCTTTTCAACCAACCGACGAATTCCACTCGGAATTCCACTTGATGGAGTCATGGGAGCAGCCGACACCAAGGACGGCAGAAAAACCATACTCTTATCATCCTGACAGACTAGTGGCTTCTCCGTGATCTTGATGAAAACCTGGGGGTGATTTTCATCTGCAAATTTCGTGACTTAGATCACAAAGTGTTTTTGTAGTCCGAAATACCTTACGTAGAAACACTTATCCAAAACTTCACAATATGGATTCAACACATCAAGATTCCAACAAAAGCGTACTTGTTCGGTGGGCAGACCCCGGCAGCGGCGCTTAGGTTCGGGACATCTCATTCAAGTCGGTTACCGCAGTAGCTGACGCTATGTGACTACGGGAGACAAACGTGATGCAAGGTACTCACCCGATGATGGCAGTAATTCAGCCGAGTGGTGCGCTCAATGCGGCCAACGCTTACGCGCTCCAGCGACAATTGTCTGAGAACATTACTGCGGAACACTCCAGGGGTCTAGTGGTCGATATGAGCCGGGTTGAGTCGCTGGATAGCGCCGGGCTGGTTTCGCTGATTACGGGTCTGCGTCTGGCGCGTGGCTTGAGCAAGCAGTTTTGCTTGTGTGCTGTCCCCCCGTCGATTCGCATTGTGCTGGAACTCACCCAGCTCGATCGCGTGTTTGAAGTGTTGGAAACCGTACCGGCTCGTGCGGCCTAGGCTGCGCTAGCAATTCGGGATTCTAGATTTCGCAAATTGCAGCTCTGAGCTCGGCTGCATTGATTCTCTCAGGCTTGTGTTGGTGATGTCGTGACGTTCTGCCCTCCAGATCTTGGGGTCTGGGGGGCAGTGCTGTGTGGGGACGGATTTCCCTTGGGGGGCCGCGATCGCGGGAGGTTTGGCATTCCAACCTTGCAAAATCGTCTTTATAGAAACTTGATGAACACCTCCGTATTTTTGCGCGCGTACTATTGCGGAGATGCGGGGGTTGGGCGATCGCAAGCGCTACGGGGCTGACATGGAAAAAAATCACGCCATGTCAGGGTGGCGTCACCCCGATAGGACAATAGAAGTATCCTGAATCGCAGCATCGTGGGCGGATTGCCCGCCGGGGCGGTATGGTCTTAGGACGGGACTGCGCCTCCAGCATCGGCACCGGATGGCGAGAAACCTGGGTTTTTCAGGGCTGATTCACGGGATGGGGTGAATGGCTGCGGAGAACTCGGGCTTCTGTACTGGAGCGGCACCCCCGATAGGGCATGTGTTGAGGCGCGATCGCGGCGGCGTAATTTTGATGAAATGTCCATGACCTTCGAGTCTCCGATTTTTGAACTGCGTCAGGTGAGCCGAACCTTTGGCCAAGTGTCAGCATTGACAGACGTTTCGGTGATGATTCACGCCCAAGAGCGGGTGGCGCTGTTGGGGCCAAGCGGGGCGGGCAAAAGTACGCTGCTCAATCTTTTGAATGGCGCGATCGCGCCGACCGCTGGCGAGGTCAGAATTTTGGGGCACGAGGTTAGGCGGCTTTCACCCCGGCAGTTGCGGCAGGTGCAGCGACACATCGGGCGCGTGTATCAGCAGCACCATCTCGTGACCAACCTATCGGTGATTCACAACCTCAATGCCGGAAATTTGGGTCGCTGGCCGCTGTGGAAGGCGGCGCTGTCGCTGGTGTGGCCACAGGAGGTGGCGACAGCGGCGAAGGCACTCGCGCAGGTGGGCATTCCCGAAAAGCTCTATGCCCGGACGGATCGCCTCTCGGGCGGTCAACAACAGCGGGTGGCCCTGGCGCGGGTGTTGGTGCAAGACCCGATCGCGATTTTGGCAGATGAACCCATTGCCAGCGTGGATCCGGCGCGATCGCAGGAACTCATGAACCTGCTGCGTGACCTGTGTGAGCGCACGGGCAAAACGTTGGTGGTGAGTCTTCATGATGTGGCCGTTGCCCGTAGTCACTGCGATCGCATCCTGGGCCTGCGTCAGGGGCGCATCGCCTTTGATTTGCCCACTGCGCAGGTGACCGACGCCCACATTCGCGATCTCTATGTGCTGTAGGCGGTTGAGGGGCGGAGGAATGGGAATCACACCGATGGCGGAAGGTTTGGGGCCAGCCCGGCGCTGGGCCGTGGCGGGAATGGCGATCGCAATCGCCTGGAGCCTGTATCAATCGGGATTGGGGCGTCAGCCAATCGTGAACTGGGGCGGCATGCCGCAGTTTGGACAGTTCTTTCGCGCGGGTCTGCGCCCTGACATCAGTGGCGAATTTCTGGCGTTGATGGGTCGTGCAGCCGGAGTCACCTTTGCCTATGCGGTGTGTGGCACGGTGCTGAGTCTGGGGCTCGGGTTTGTCGGTGGGGTGTTGTCCTCTGAGGTGTGGTGGCGAACGCTCTGGCCGCGACGCCCCTGGGCCGGGCGTCCGCTCTGGGTGACGGTGCGGGCAGTATTGGCGGTGCCGCGAGCCATTCATGAGCTGATTTGGGGGCTGATTTTCATTAACCTCCTTGGCCTCGATCCTTTAGTGGCAGTGCTGGCGATCGCGGTTCCCTTTGGGGCGATCGTCGCGAAGGTCTTTTCTGAAATCTTGGACGAAACACCACCGGAGCCGTTAACAGCCTTGGGAATGGCCGGAGTGCCACCGATTCAAGCCCTGCTCTATGGACTCTTGCCCCAGGCGTTGCCCAATTTGCTGTCCTACAGTTTTTATCGGTTCGAGTGTTCGCTGCGATCATCGGCGGTGTTGGGATTAATTGGGGCGGGCGGCCTGGGCTACGAGATGCTGCTGAGCCTGCAATCCCTCCGCTATGAGCAACTGTGGACAGCGTTTTATACACTGATTGTGCTGAATGGCGCAGTTGATACCTGGAGCGCCCTCGTGCGGCGGCAGTTGGGGTTGACGAGTCGCCTAGCGCTGAATTTGCGCACAGGGCAGGCCGCCCCCGCCGCTGGGGAGTCTGCAGAACACCCAAACGCAGCGATCGCACCAGACCCTGCCGAGTTCTCTGTTGCGTTGCCCTGGGGCTGGCTGAGCGCAGGGTTACATCGAGGATTGCTGCCCCTATCGGCCTTTGGGGTAGCGATCGCGATACCGCTCTGCTTTTGGTCGCTGCGGCTCGACTGGGGACAACTCTGGACCGCACAGACCTTCCAGCGCCTCACGGAGATGGGGCGTATGGGCCAGCCTCCCGCCCTCACCCTCGAGCAGGTGAGCACGCTGGCGAGAGACGCCAGCCAAACGGTGGCGATGTCGATTCTCGCGATCGCCCTGGCTGGGGTAGGCGGCATCGTGTTTTCCTTCCCCGCTGCGCAAACCTTCTTGATGCCGGGGGGCGTGCTGCGTCCGGTGGCCACGTCCTCTGGCGGAGCCTGGGTCGCAGCGATCGCCCTCGTGGCGACACGGCTCGTGTTGTTGATCAGTCGGGCGGTGCCTGCCCCGATTTGGGCGCTGGTGTTTCTCTACATCTTGTTTCCGGGGTTAGTGCCGGGGGCGATCGCGCTGGCGATCCACAATTTTGGGATTTTGGGACGGCTCATGGCCGAGGCCAACGAAAATCTGGACGATCGCCCGGTGCGCGCCCTGCGATCGCTGGGAGCCTCCAGTGCGGGTGTAGTGCTCTATGGCCTTTTGCCCCAAAACCTCGGCGGCTTCATGGCCTACACCCTCTATCGCTGGGAGGTTTGCCTGCGCGAGACGGTGATCGTCGGGCTGGTGGGGGCAGGCGGCCTCGGACGCCTGATGACCGAGCAGCTCAGCAGCTTTGACTACGCCGGGCTCGCCCTCACCCTTGGCGTTTTCGTCGGGCTCACCCTTGGGGTTGATCTCATCAGCGCGGGGCTGCGCCGGGCACTGCGATCGTGAGGCGGATGAGGGCGAGGTGCAGGCAGATCTGGCGGCTAGGGCAAACCATTGAGGGCGGCGAGGGCTTGTTCGGCAGAGGGCCAACGGTGGTCGAGGCTGGGCGCTAACATGCCCTTCAGCCATTGACTAAATTCGGGGCTCAGGTCGGCGTGGGGCTCAAAGTCGATGCGCAGGCCCTTGGTTTGCAACTGGCTGGGCGACTTGCCCGTGAGGGCTTCGACCAAAGTCGCCCCCAGGCTATACAGGTCTGACACGGCAAGGACGCGCCCGCTGGCCTGCTCGGGCGAGACATAGCCATCCATGCCCACAACGGTGAAGGCAGTCGTCCCCGGTGTGAGGGATTTGACTGAACCGAAATCAACCAAAAATATCGACGCGCTTTCGAGGGGCAAGCCTGGGTTCAGCAGAATGTTGCTGGGGCGAATGTCGCGATGAATGATGGGGGGCGACTGGCGATGGAGGCTCGCGAGGATGGTGAGAACTTTCTGCGCCAGATAGTGGGCTTGGGCTTGGGTGAGCCGCAGTCCTTCGATCAGGTAGCTGCGGAGCGATCGCCCGTCTACAAAGCTTTGCACCAGGGTCAGGGCTTTGTCGCCGCTGGGCAGTTGGGTTTCAAAGTAGTCGAGATAGCACGGGGTGGCGGGGTGACGCAGAACCTTGAGGGCTTCGATTTCGCGGGTAAAAAGCTTGAGATCAGTGGCGCGCAGGTTTTCGTCGAGAAACAGTACCTTGAGGATGACGCTTTCTTGGGTTTGCAAGTCGCGGGCCTGGAGCGTCCAGCGTCCAGACTTTTTGCCAAGCTGATATTCCACTTCGTAGCGATCGCCCAAAATTTGACCGCCCATGCCCACTCCTCAAGTTTGCTGAAGCCCCGATGCTGTGCGACTCAGCGATCGCCGACGCACTGCATATTCTGTTTCTAGCATACGTCCTTAGGTTGGCGGACGATGCCATTCGGGGTGTACCAACTCCCCCAGAGCGGTTTCACCCAGGGCGAATTCATCGGGCATTTTGAGGCCGCAATTCAGAAGCGGACGGGCGATCGCATGCTAAGGATTTACCGAACTCGTCAAGTCTCCCGCGAATTTGCTTTAAAGTTTCAATTACAGACCGTTACAGCTATCCATGCACAGGTGATTGTCGATGTCCATGTTCAGAAAGTTGCGGCAGGTGCAACAGTGGTTATTCAAAACGCCAGAGCGGGCACTCGACCAAGCCTACGAAGCAGCCCGGATGATTGAGGCCATCGAAACCGAGTACTTTGATGGCAACCCGATTTCAGCAAGCTATGGCAATTATGGCCAGAGTGCGCAGAACTACTTCCAGGGTGAACTCCAGAAATATCTAAACCTCATCAAAATTCGGATGACGGAGTTTCGCGCCAGCAGTTCGCTGCTGCGGGTGTCTGATCCCAAGATGATGGAGGTGCAGGTCAGCGATCGCCGCACCGATGACTACACCCTGAACCTCATCGACAAGCCCGCCATTTTCTTTCGGAAGCTTCAGTTTATTGATGCGGTGCTGGCCCGCTATGGCCAAAGCCAGCCTGCGGCAGCGACGGTGGTGATGGTGCAAGAGTCGCCTAAGCCAACCGCTCTGCAAGCTCTGAATGGCAGCACTACAGAACCGCCCTCTGCAACCCGTCCGGGTGCGATCGCAGCGCGTTCTAACACCGGGGCAATGGCCGACCAAAACGGCAAGCGACCGGATGCCCTGAGCGATCGGGCCAGTGTGCTGCCGCGATCGATTCTGCGCACCGTCGATCGCATTCGCCAGGATCTCGACCCCCAGGCCGAAGAACAGGTCATGCGAGACTTCCGCTCATCGCGGGGGCGCACCACAACGGCCATCAAGTTTTTGCTCATCCTGGTGATTATTCCGCTCTTGACCCAGCAGTTCACCAAAAACTTCATCGTTGGCCCCGTGGTGGACTATGTGCGATCGGAAAACCAAGCGGGCGTATTCCTCAATCTGGAAATGGAGGAGGAAGCGCTCCACGAACTCCAGCAGTTTGAGGAGCGCTTGCGCTTTGAGGTCCTGATTGGCAAGGTGGAAGCCATGCCCGAGGCAGAAATTGAGCAAACGGTGCGCGAGAAGGCCACCGAGATTGAATCGGAGTATCGCGATCGCAGTGCCGACGCAGTGAAAAACGTATTTGCCGATATCTTTGCCGTTTCGGCCTTTGTGGTGTTGCTGGTTAATCGCAAGCGCGAAGTCAGTATGCTCAAGTCCTTCATGGATGAGATTGTCTACGGCTTGAGCGACAGCGCCAAGGCGTTCATCATCATTCTGTTTACCGATATTTTCGTGGGCTTTCACTCACCCCACGGCTGGGAAGTTTTGCTAGAGGGGCTATCCCACCACTTGGGGTTTGCAGCCAATCGAGAATTCATCTTTCTCTTTATTGCCACGTTCCCCGTGATCCTCGATACGGTTTTCAAGTATTGGATCTTCCGATACCTGAACCGAATTTCACCCTCGGCAGTAGCAACCTATAAGAACATGAATGAATAGCCCCCAGGCCCCCAAAATCTTCGAGGTGCTTTGAGTGAAACGTGCGCTTTAGAAGTGACGTTCAATCAGATTCCCGGTTTCCGAACGGCGACCCGTTGTTGGCGTAGGCCCCGACAGAAACCAGGGATCCTAAACAGATTCAAGTGCAAACGACCAGAATGGCCGCTAGGGAGTGGTGAGGGCTGCCATGCCGCGCTCAAAGATGGCTTGGGCATAATCCGTCCAACTACCTTGGCCCCAATAGCGAAAACAACTGGTTTCAAGCAGCAGGGTATGGAGCAGCGCGCGATGGTAGCGAGCGCCCCGTGGATCGCCCAACTGTCCAGCTTGGCAAGCCTGATGAAACTCCGCACTGAGGCGCTGCATGGGCTGCATCACATTGTCATAGCCCTGCACCCAACTGCGATCGTTGGTCCACGATGCGCCTTCAATGTGGAAGTTGCCGTCCTCGGATTGGAGGCGCGCGATCGCAGCGGTGACGGTTTCAGCCGTGACGCGATCGCCCACCGCCTGCCATAGCCGATGTTGCCCCCGCGCCTGACAGGTCGGAAAACTCTGCTCCGTAACACCCGCAGCGGCCAGCAGTTCCAGATACTCGGTGCCGTTGATGCCCACCGTGCCAACCCGACCGCTGCCGTGCTGGCGCATATCGTGCCAGGCCCGCTTAAAGGCGCTGGGGAACTCGTTCATCATGACGCCGCCATTTTCACCATCGCTAATCTGGCTGACCAACGGGGGCACCTGCACACCACCCAGATCCATCGGCGAGAGGGTTTTTGCCTCAGCGAAGGGCTGCATTTGGCCAACGAGCTTGGTGTCTGAGCCCTGGGTCTTAATCAGGGCAATGATTTCGACCTGCTCGCCGCTGGAGTTTTGGGCCACGAGGCGATGGGGCAGGTGAGGCTGCTGAATGCCTTCTCCCGTCAGGGTTTCGATGGTGTGCTCCTGCACCAACAGCCAGCGATAGCCGCAGTCCCTCAGGGCTTTCACAAAGGTGTAGAGCGTGTCGGGGTGGTTGGGCAGGTGCATCTCAGGGGGCGAAAAGCCTTTTACCCGAGCTAGGGCGTCGAGGCCAAAGAGCGCCGCAAAGTGATGCTGCCAAGCGCGAATGTGCAGTTCCAAATCGGGGATGGGGGTGGAGGGGACGACGGCGTGGCCCCACAAGGTGCCGAGCCATTCGACATAGGGCTGATAGGTGCGATCGCAGGTAATGCGCCGCAGCTTATCGAGAATGTCGTGCCGCCCCATCTGCTGAAAGCCCCACAGCAGCGTGCCGGAATAGTCGAGCATGACGCGGGGGTTGCAGCCCTGGCCGACCAGTTCTGGGACGAAGTCGCCCATGCGGGCATAGCAGTAGGCAAAGGGGCCCGCGTTGTGATTGTCCCCGTCGTAGGGGTGCTCAAACATATATTGCAGGTTGCTGATCAGTGCGCCCTCGTGCCCGGCAGGAATGGTGGGCTGGTGCATGTGGAGGGCGATCGCAAACCCAGCGGAAATGTCTCGCAGGGCCAAATTCGTGCGCGGCAAAAAGACGGGATCAGTCCTGTGGGTGACGGCGTTGAGAGTATCTTCCCACCCGGCGAGGGTGGGAAGACCATGGACGAGTTCGGGAAGATCATCGAGCGATCGAGGAGCAGCAGCGACCATACGAGCCTAGGGAGTGTGAAAATCTGCACGTCTTTTTCAGTCTCTCACCCATTGCCACGAATTCAGCAACCCCTATACGGTTCATAACCCGTGCTTAAGTCGATGAGGATCAGGGGCGATCGCGGGCGATCAGCATCAGGCGAGATCGCGAGACAGCCGTGACCGCAAGAATTCCGTGAACAGCCGCACCTTAGTCGAAAGATGACGGTTGACGGGATACAACACACACACCGAAATCAGCGGCGCGGCATAGTCGGGCAACACGGGCACCAGCCGCCCGGAATGCAAATCTGCCTCAATCAAAAACCGGGGCAGCAGCGTGATCCCAAGGCCGTGAATCGCAGCATCCCGCAAAGGTTCACCATTGTTGGAGCAGAGCGGCCC
>JACYME010000093.1 GCA_015272155.1 Leptolyngbyaceae cyanobacterium T60_A2020_046 | reverse complement strand
CGAGCAATACTGATGCTCCGTGGCGAAGGTCTCTCAACCTGTTCTTGTTACTCGGCTTCGGAAGAATCCTCATCAGCCGCTGGGGGTGCGGGTTCTGGCGCAGGTGGGGCGCTCGGCGCAGGGGATGGTGGCGGCGCTGCCGCTGGGGGTACGGGCTCTGGCGCGGGCTCACGAGCGGCGGGCGGAGTAGGCGCAGGCTCCGCAGGCGAGGCTGCTGGAGGGTCAGGTTCTGACGTCTCAGATTCTGAAGGATCTGGTTCTGGAGATGTTTCAGGCTCTGCTGGAGGGCGGGCATTCCGGGCATTTTCTGGAGACGGGGCTGGGGAATCCGAAGGGGTGGCGTCCTCGGAGATATCCTCAGCGGTGGCGGTGGGCTCTGGCGTCCGGGTGGGCTCAGCGGGTACTTCAACAGAGCGGCGATCGCCCCGTTGTCGCGCCTCTCGATTTCGCTGCGATCCTTCAATGGTCAATTCATACTGGATAGGAATGCTGGCCCCCCCCTCAATGGGGTTGAATCGCGATCGCCGCGCCGCTTGAATCGCGGCTTGGTCGATGGCACTGTTCCCGCTCGACTGCGTTAGGGTGACGCTGCGAACCGTCCCATCTGGATTAATTTCGACATTGACCTGGGGCGCACCTTCGACTCCAGCATCGAGGGCACTGCGCGGATAATTTGGCTCCACACAACTTTGGCAGCTAATAGTGCGAGAGCCCCTTCCCGACCCCTGCCCCTCGCTGCCCGTTGGAGCTGAGCCAGTATCGCCCCGTGCCGCGACGGATTCGCCACTGCCCTCTGGTTCGCCCGTGGTGGTGGCTTCAGTAAGGGCGTCTGTCGTGGCGTCTCCAGAGGCCGCAGCGCGATCGCGGAATAGGTTGCGTAATGCCTCAAAGCGATCGGCAGTCTCCGCTGCCACAAGGGTTTCTTCGGTGTCCTCCTCCGTCACCTCAGTTTCGGCCTCAGCAACGGGCGACTCCTCCTCTTCTATTTCCTCCACATTGGGCACGTCTAGCTCAGATTCGAGGCTCGTGTCCTCTGGTTCTAGCGGATCTTCAATGGGGGGAACCGTCTCAACGGGTGGGGCAGGAGTCACTACGGCGGCTTGGGCTAGGGGAGGCGGCGCAGCGGGCGCAGGATCCTGTGTAGCCTCTGCCACAGTTGCAGGCGGGGGTTCCGGCGTTTCGACTGGCTCCGGCTCCGTGGGCTCCGTCACGATGATTTCAATGAGGGCAATTTCAGCCTCTGCCGATCGCGGCCACAGGCCCAACTGACTGACCACCAGCGCGATCGTGTGAAGGCCAACCGAGCCCGCCAAACCCACTATCACCAGCTTTCGCCACCGGGCTTGCTCGCGCTCGTGTTGCTCAACACACCATTCACAAAGACTCATAGAACTTGCCTAAAGCAATAACTGGCTACCGTTCTTATCCCAATACTTGAGAAAATATGCCAATAAGTCAAGCCCTATCGAGAATTTTTCTGCCTAGGACGGTGTGCCCAGAATCAGCGATACAGCCTATCGAACATCTCCACACACACCGGAGCCTGACGCTACAGCAATGATTCAGGATTTTCGTAAAAGCTGGCGACCGCAAGCTTTTGCCGTCGATTGTGAGCATGATTAACGCCCCTAAGTGACCGGGGCATCACCTAGGGATGCCTGCCTGCTGACCCGCCACGCATCCTGCCCGATGCTGCAATCATTTTGCGATAGTGGCTTGACATTGCACCGGAATTCAGGCTCAATTCATCTGATAGTGATTTTCATTTAAAAGATGTGTGATCGCGCACCGCATGCGATCGCGCACGTGTCATACCCTTTTCAGCCCACAACACGCACCGAAACACCTATGGCAAGTCTTTTCGCAGCGGGCGGCATTGTGATGTGGCCCTTGCTGGTTCTTTCCTTACTGGCGATCGCCCTCATTATTGAGCGGCTCACCTTTTGGGTTCGGATCACCCGTCATCAACGGCGAGTGATTCAAGAGGTTTTGCGCACGTATCGCCAAGCCCCGATCGACGTTCATGCCAAGCTCCGCCAGAACCTCACATTGCCCATCGCCCGCATTTTTCTAGAAGCCCTCGAAATTGAGGGTGCAACACCAAAGCAGTTTCACCTGGCGCTGGCGAGTGCCATGCAGGCCGAGCTGCCCCATTTGCGGCGGTTTAGCACGGTGTTTGCCACCATCATCAGCGTCTCGCCGTTGCTGGGCTTGCTGGGCACCATTTTGGGCCTCATCACCTCCTTTGATGCTTTGCGCTTGGGGGATATTGCCGCCAATGCCAACGCGGTGACCGGGGGGATTAGTGAAGCTTTGGTGTCTACGGCGGCGGGGCTGGTGGTGGCCATTTTTACGCTGCTGTTTGCCAACCTGTTTCGCGGACTCTACAAGCGGCAGGTGGCGCTGATTCAGGAATATGGCGGCCAGTTTGAAATCCTCTACGAAACGCACTACGACCGTCAGCAGCGCCTAGATCAGGAGGGAAATTATGTACGTTCCTGAGGAACCGGATGATGAATTTGAACTGAATATCGTGCCGATGATTGATGTCATCTTCGCGATTTTGACCTTCTTCATCATTTCGAGTCTGTTTTTGACGCGATCGGAATCTCTGCCGGTCAATCTGCCGTCCGCAGCCAGCGCTGAGGTTCAACAGCGGACGCGCATTACCGTCACGGTTGACCCCTCGGGAGCGATCGCCCTCAATCGCACCGCCATCTCCCTCGAAGCGTTGCAGGCTGAGGTGCGTGCCCTGATGGCCGAAACCCAGGAATCGGTCATTGTGATCAACGCCGATGAAGCCGTGAGTCATGGTGAGGTGATTGCCGTCCTGGATGAGCTACGCGAGATTGAAGGGGCTACCCTGGGCATCGCCACCCGCCAGCCGGACTAGATCATCCCCGGCGCGATCGCCCCAGCACTGACCCCCGACGCATCTCACAACCCAGGGCAAACGCACCCCCTTCTTCGTCGGTGCAAGTAGAGGGTGCCGCGATCGCCCGGTGACCACGGCCCACGCAGCCACATTCTCATCTTTCCGACCCCATCAATCGCTCAGAATCCGTAGGGAGAACAGACTTCACTAGGTTTGCCCTATGGATTTTGAGCTGCCAGTGGAGTGTGAAACCTTAACCGCTCAGTTGTGCCGTCATCGGGGTGAACCATCGCCCAGGATTGGGACATCACGATTGCTCACAATTTCTCACCACCCCTTGACCCTCCAGCAAGCCGGAGAGTTCAAGATGGTAGAGAAAAATACCCCTGTGATGGTGATTTTGCCATGACCCTAGAATTTAACGTCCCGGACTTGGCGTGTTCGGCCTGCGTGGAAACTGTCACGCAGGCTGTGCAGGCGGTGGACGGATCGGCCCAGGTTAGCGCCGATCCGAAGACAAAGCATGTCAGCATCGTGACCCAAGCTGCCCAAGCCGACATCCGGGCAGCAATCACCCACGCAGGCTACACCGTGGCCTAGCGTCACGGGCAGGTTATGGAACATCAAATCTTTAAGCTCAACGGGATGAGCTGCGCGGCCTGCGCCAGTGCGGTAGAGGGAGCCATTCGCGCGGTGCCAGGGGTCGAGGTCTGCACCGTCAACTTTGGGGCGGAGCAAGCAACGGTGACCTATGACCCACAGCGCACCACTGCCGCCGCGATCGCAGCAGCAGTAGATGACGCGGGCTATTCTGCCCATCTCTTAGACGACGGGATCTGGCTAGAGGACGATCGCGATCGCCATGCCCGGGCTGTGGCCCACCGCTGGCTCAAGCGCCGGGCGATCGTCAGCCTCATCATTGGCGGCCTTCTCTTCTTTGGCTCCATGCCCGCCATGACAGGGCTGACCATTCCCTTCATTCCCCACTGGCTCCATGATCCGTGGGTACAACTGGTATTGACGACCCCCGTGCTGTTTTGGGCAGGCAACGGATTCTTTCGCCGCGCCTGGAAAGCCTTTCGACGACGATCGGCCAGCATGGATACTCTGGTCGCCGTGGGTACAGGGACGGCCTATCTATATTCGCTATTTCCGACCCTGTTTCCCCAATGGTTCCGTGCCCAGGGGTTGGCCCCAGACGTGTATTTTGAAGCAACAGCGGTGATCATCGCCCTGATTTTGCTCGGGCGTCTGCTGGAAGATCGCGCTAAGGGCCAAACCTCCGAAGCCCTCCGCAAGCTGATGGGGCTGCAGGCCAAAACGGCGCGGGTCGTTCGCCAGGGCCAGGTGGTGGATATTCCCATCACAGCGGTACAGGTAGGCGATGTGGTGGTGGTGCGTCCGGGGGAGACCGTGCCCGTGGATGGGGAAATCATTGAAGGATCGTCCACCGTCGATGAGGCGATGGTTACTGGAGAGAGCGTCCCTGTTCACAAGCAGGCGGGCGATGAGGTGATCGGTGCCACGCTGAACAAGACCGGGAGCTTCAAATTTCGGGCCACGCGCGTCGGGCAGGAGACCTTTTTGGCGCAGATTGTAAAGCTGGTGCAGCAGGCCCAAGGCTCCAAAGCGCCGATTCAGCGCTTGGCGGATCAGGTGACGGGGTGGTTTGTGCCTGCGGTGATCGCGATCGCGATTCTCACTTTTATGCTGTGGTTTGTGCTGATAGGCAACCTCACCCTGGCGTTGATTACCACCGTCGGGGTGTTGATCATTGCCTGTCCTTGTGCGTTGGGCCTCGCCACGCCCACCTCGATTATGGTGGGCACGGGCAAAGGGGCCGAAAACGGCATCCTTATCAAAGGCGCCGAAAGTTTGGAACTGGCCCACAAAATCCAGACCCTAGTGCTCGATAAAACCGGCACCATCACCCAAGGCAAACCAACGGTGACAGACTACCTCACCGTTAAAGGCGTCGCAAATGGCAACGAACTGAAGCTGCTGGGTCTGGCGGCGGCGCTGGAGCAGAATTCTGAGCATCCCCTGGCGGAGGCGGTGGTGCAGTATGCCGAAGCCCAAGGGACCGCACTCCCTAGAGTTACAGAGTTTGAGGCGATCGCAGGCAGTGGCGTACAAGGTCGCGTCGCGGGGCAGTGGGTGCAGTTAGGCACGCGGCGCTGGCTGTCGGAGTTGGGCATTGCCACCGATGCCCTCACCGGTGACTGGGATCGCCTGGAAGCTGAGGGGAAAACCGTGGTGTGGATGGCAGTGGACGGCCAAGTTGAGGCCCTGCTGGCGATCGCTGATGCCGTCAAACCCTCCTCTCGGACAGCGATTCGCACACTGCAACACATGGGGCTAGAGGTGATCATGCTGACGGGGGACAATCACCGCACGGCAACCGCGATCGCCCAAGAAGTGGGCATTCATCAGGTGATTGCGGAAGTGCGCCCAGACCAGAAAGCCGCCGCGATCGCGACCCTTCAGCGGAAGAAAGACCGCCACACCGCCCAAGCAGCACGCATCGTTGCAATGGTGGGGGATGGCATTAACGATGCCCCCGCCCTCGCCCAGGCAGATGTGGGCATTGCGATCGGCACCGGAACCGATGTGGCGATCGCCGCCAGCGACATCACCCTCATTTCTGGCGATCTCCACGGCATCGCGACCGCCATTCAGCTCTCCCGCGCCACCCTACAAAATATCCGCCAAAATCTCTTCTTCGCCTTCATTTACAACGTGGCTGGTATCCCCATCGCAGCGGGTATTTTGTACCCCTTCTTTGGCGTGTTGTTGAACCCGATTATTGCTGGGGCGGCAATGGCCTTTAGTTCTGTCTCTGTGGTGACCAACGCCCTCCGGCTGCGAAACTTCCGCCCCCGTCCGCTGACCTAGCCAGGGGCAACAACCGTTAACTTGGAGGAAAATCGATGGGATCGCTATCGCACTGGACGCTATCGCACTGGATTGGTATCGTGGCAGGGCTCGGCGTGATGCTCGCGATCGCCCCGAGCCCTGCCCTGCCCCCCCACGGCCACGGTGAACCAGACAGCGCAAACCGCAGTGAGCAATTCCAGAAAATCGATCAACCCCTCTGGCTCAAACTGATCGTCATCACCGGGGGGCTTGGCCTGATGGGAGCTGAACTGTGGTGGTTTGTTTTCAGTCAGCCCTCCGCCAAGAACCCGGATGGGGGAAATCAGCCCAAGGGGAACTCCCCTTAACGCGAGCTCACGGGATGGGCTGGCGCGATCGCCCCCGAAGATTTTCGGCTCGGCTCTGCCGCCAGCCCATCGCGGATAAACCGCGCCAACATACGCTGGGTCAAATTGCCCACAATACGCTGGCCCATGTCGCGAGTTTCGGGCTTTAGCAACACCGGGGGCAATCGCCGCGCCAGCGCCGTCGCATCAAATCCCTCTGTCTGTTGAAGGATTTCCACAATGCGCATCACGCGATCGAGGTTGCTGCCGCTCGCACCATTTCCAGCACTGACCGCCTGCGAAGCGCCCACCTTCATCCCCAACCGATGCTGTACCGTATCACTCACCCGCTGCACTATCGATTGCCCAAAGGAGTCGAGTTCTCGGGCCACCTCATCCGCAATGCGATCGCGAATAAACTCGCCCCGTTCTGAAAATAGAAAATCTAGGGTCTGATTCAGCACGCGATCAAGGTCATAGTCATCGCTATTACGGGCATTGCGCAGCAGATTTTCCAGCCGATTCCAACGGAACTGACCATCTTTGAACAGCAGATCTTGCAGGGACGCTCGCAGCTCCGGTGAAGGATCCGTCAGCAACCGCTTCGCCACATAGGGATACGCCTTGCTCAGCACCTTAAATTCAGAATCGACATTGATGGCAATCCCTTCCAGCGTGACCAGCGATCGGATAATCAGCGCATAGTAAGCCGGCACCCGAAAAGGATACTCATACATCAGTGCCGAAAATTCGTCGGTGATGCTCTTGAAGTTCAGCTCCGCAACGCTCGCCCCCAAGGCATTATTAAACACCTCCGCCAAGGCTGGAATGATCGGGCTGAGATCCGTATCCGGCGTCAGAAATTCCAGCTTCACATAATCGTGGGCCAGCCCCTCAAAGTCGCGGTTCACCATGTGAACCACCGCCTCAATCAGGCCATAGCGCTGGTAGGGCTTGACTTCGCTCATCATGCCAAAGTCAAGATAGGCCAGCTTGCCATCCGCCATTGCCAACAAGTTGCCAGGGTGCGGGTCTGCGTGAAAGAAGCCGTGCTCCAATAACTGCCGCAGCGAACACTGCACCCCCACTTCAATCAGGTGAGTGGGATTAATGCCCTGCTTCGCCAGCGCATCCAGGTGAGTCAGCTTGGTGCCCTCGATCCACTCCATGGTGAGTACCCGGCGCGCGGTGTACTCGGTGTAGATGCGGGGCACGTAAATATCCTTCAAATGACCATACAAATGGGCAAAGCGAATGGCGTTTTCACCCTCGTGGGTATAGTCCATTTCTTCAAAGATACGCGCGCCAAACTCATCCATGATGCCTACCAGATCGCTGCGCACCTGGGAAACGCGCTTTGTGGCCCACTGAGCAATCTGCCGCAGAATGTAAATATCGAGGGTGATGCGCTGGGCCAAGCCAGGGCGCTGCACCTTCACCGCCACTGCTTCCCCGCTCTTGAGCCGACCGCGATACACCTGCCCCAAGGACGCCGCCGCCACTGGAGTGGGGGAAAGCTCTGCATAAATCTCTTGGGGGGGTGCGCCCAACTCTTGCTCGATGTAGCGAAAGGCAATGTCGTTCGAGAACGGGGGAAGCTGATCCTGAAGGCGGGTTAGCTCCTCTAAATAGGTCGGAGGAACAAGGTCAGGCCGGGTTGAGAGGGCTTGACCGATCTTGATGTAGGCTGGCCCCAGGTTAGTCAACAGAATCCGCAACTGAGCCGCGCGCCGGGACTGATTTTTCTGAGCCTGGTTGGTGCGGCGATCCCACCACAGTTGTAGATAGAAAAGCACAAAGGGCCAAACAATATTGAGAAACCGCAGCGCCACCTGCACGGGACGGCGGCGATAGTAGGCGTTGATGACGGCGGGATCATAGGTTAAATCCTCGAAGGGATCGACCCGGTTAGCAGGCTCGCGGGCAGGCTTAACGGGCTGAATCGTGGAGGGTTCAGGAGCTTGAAGGGAGGTCATAGAAGATTCCCGGGAGACATGGGTCTGGGTCGCCGTCACTGTCATTAAATCAGAATTCCTCTCTGTAAACTATCGTAACAACCGCCCAGGAAAGTGCCATGAGTCCATTGACGGGGATTGCCGAATGGTTCAGACGTATTAATATTGCGACAGGTGCGCGATCGCGGATGGGATGCGGATGGGATGTCGGATAGGAGCGCCATCATCCAACGCCGAGGACAGGTCAGGAGGCCGTCGTTCTTGGGGTTTCGTGTCATAGTGTGTGTGGAATCGCTGGGTCACGGGTGGGGATGCACCAGGCAGTCTCGATGCGATCGCAGCTCTGATTCCGAGGGCGCGATTGCGCTCAATTTCTCCTGAATCCCGCATCATCCTCCGCTGTTTCCCATCCCCACACTGCCCGGTTCTCCTGAGAAATTTCACGCAGTTTTCAGACCATTACCCCATGCTAGTTGCGCTGCGGATTGAGAATTTTGCCCTCATTGATGCCCTGGAGCTGACCCTCCAGCCGGGGTTGAACGTGCTAACGGGGGAAACCGGAGCCGGGAAATCGATTATTTTGGATGCGATCGATGCCGTGCTGGGGGGCCGGGTGACACAGCGGATGGTGCGCGCAGGGGAGAAACGGGCGATCGTTGAGGCTACCTTTGTGCTAACGCCAGTGGTGCGCGATTGGCTGCAAACCCAAGGGCTTGAGGTGACGGGCGATCGCTTGATTTGCACCCGCGAACTAACGAGCGGACAAAACAACACCGTCCGCAGTCGCTCGCGCCTGAATGGCGTTGCCGTCAACAAACCCCAGATGGAATCTTTGCGCCTGCGCCTGGTGGAAATCACTGCCCAGGGCCAGACGCTCCAAGTGGGGGATCCGCTGTTGCAGTTGGCCTGGCTCGACGGCGTGGGCGGCCCCGCGATCGCCCAACACCGCGATCAGGTCGCCGCGAGCTATGTCGCCGCCGCCGAAGCCTACAGCGCCCTCGAACGTCGCCGCCGCGCCGAACAACAGCGCCAAGAACAGCTCGACCTGTTTGAATATCAGGCTCGGGAACTGAATGCAGCGGGGCTAGAAGACCCCGAAGAATTGACCCAGCTTGAGCAAGAACGGCAGCGCCTCGCCCATGCGGTGGAACTCCAACAGCAAAGCTATGAGGTGTACCAGATCCTCTATGAAAATGACCGCAACGCTGCCGCCTGCGCCGACCTGCTCGGCCAAGCCAGCCAAACCCTAGAGAATATGCTGCGCTACGACCCGGAGGTTGCACCCATCCTCGATATGGTGAGTGATGCCCTCGCCCAAGTTGAGGAAGCAGGGCGTCAAATCAATGCCTATGGGGAAGGGATTGAGGCCGATCCCCAGCGATTGCAGGTTGTGGAAGAGCGCATCACCCAACTGAAGCAGTTGTGCCGCAAATATGGGCGATCGCTGCCCGAGTTGCTGGAGTATTACCAGGAAATCCAGGCCTCCCTCGACATTCTCAACGGCGATGGGCAGTCCATCGAAGCACTGGAGGCCGCCTACGACACCTGCCGCCAAACCCTGGAAGCCCACTGCGACGCCCTCACCACCCTGCGCCAACATGCCGCCAAGGAACTCGAAAAACGGTTGATTGATGAACTCAAACCCCTAGCGATGGAGCGGGTGCAGTTCAAAGTCGCGATTGAGTCTGCCACACCGGGGCCAACGGGGGCCGATCGCGTGGAATTTTTGTTTAGCCCCAACCCGGGCGAACCCCTACAACCCCTGGCCGAAACTGCCTCGGGCGGCGAAATGAGCCGCTTTCTTCTAGCCCTCAAAGCGTGCTTTTCTCAGATTGATGCCGTGGGTACGCTGATTTTTGATGAAGTGGATGTTGGCGTCTCGGGCCGTGTGGCTCAAGCGATCGCAGAAAAGCTGCATCACCTCGGGCGATCGCAGCAGGTGCTCTGTGTCACGCACCAACCGATGGTGGCCGCAATGGCAGATGCCCATTTTCGTGTCGGGAAGGAAATCGTCGATCAGGCGGTGACCCAGACCAAGGGCCAGAAGCGATCGAAAAAAGCCGCGATCGCCACCGCAGAGCAGGTGAGAACCGTGGTGCGCGTCACCCCCCTCGACCGCCAAGCCCGCCGCGAAGAACTCGCCCAACTGGCAGGCGGACAATCTCACCAAGAATCGCTCTCCTTTGCCGATGCTTTGCTCGGCCAAGCCGACACCCTGCGCCAATCCATCAAGGCTGAAGCCTCCTAAATCCCTCGCGGCGGAAGTCTCCCCCCGGTTGCAGGACGCTACCGTGAACCCACCTGCCGCCAATGGTCGGCATCTTGACACCGTCCTCTATGCATCGCCGGGCCGCAGTCTCCCCGCGATCGCCCCTCCCCGAAGCCACCGTTGCTGATTAGACTGTAAACAGATGTAACAATTTGTGACTGCCCATGCATGTGACCTGGCTCGATAGCAATTCTTGGCTGTGGGAAATCGGGGGTCAGCGCGTTTTGGTGGATCCCTGGCTGGTTGGGCCCCTCGTGTTTGGGCAGGCCAAGTGGCTTTTCTGCGGAGAACACCCAACGCCGCGATCGCTGCCAGATTCCGTCGATCTCATTTTGTTATCCCAAGGGCTGCCAGACCATGCCCACCCGCCAACGCTACAAGCGTTGTCAAAATCTATTCCGGTCATCGGTTCGCCCAGTGCGGCCCAAGTCGCGCGGGATTTAGGGTTTACCCACGTCACTGCCCTCGCGCATGGTGAGGTTCAAACCCACAGTTCGCTCACGATCAAGGCGGTGCCGGGTGCTCCCCTTGGGCCGTTCCAGCGAGAGCATGGCTATGTGCTCACAGAACAAGCCACGGGCCTCAAGCTGTTTTATGAGCCCCACGGCTTCCACGACGAGTCCCTGCGCCAAGAAGGGCCGGTAGACGTTGTCATCACGCCGATGGTGGACTTGGCGCTGCCTCTGGTTGGCCCCATTATTCGCGGCTGTCGGAGCGCCCAAGAATTGGCTGAGTGGCTCACCCCCCAGGTGATGCTGCCCACGGCGGAAGGCGGCGAAGCCACCTATGACGGGGTGCTCCTGTCGGTGCTGTCGGTGAAGGGTAGCCCAGATGCGGTGCGGCGATCGCTCGACCAGACTGATCACAGAGTTCAAGTCCTAACCCCTGAGGTTGGCACACCCATCGAGCTAGCCCTCAAGCCCTTCGCGACATCCGGGTAATCGTGCGGCCCTCTGGCTGTTATCACAAACCGAAACGCCGCGAATTGAGACGAAATTCCTGTTGTTTTGAGCACTGAATTATGACCACAACGACTGCATTGAGCGATATCACCCTCAAAACCATTCAAGGGGAGCAAAAAGCCCTCAAAGACTACCTCGGTAACGTGCTGCTGATTGTGAATGTTGCATCTTATTGTGGCTATACCTCCCAGTATCGCGGGCTAGAAGCGCTGAATCAAAAGTATCGCGATCGCGGTCTACGAATTTTGGGCTTTCCTTGTAATGACTTTGGCAATCAAGAGCCCGACAGCCTCGAAAAAATTGAGCAGTTCTGCACTAATATCTACGGTGTTTCCTTTGAGATGTTTGAAAAACTCCACGCAAAAGGGGTAGATCAGCATCCTCTCTATGCCTATCTGACTAAAGCAGTCCAGCCCTCCGTCGAAGTGTCGTGGAACTTTGAAAAGTTTCTCGTTAGCCGTCAGGGCGAGGTCGTTGGTCACTTTCGCAGCAGCGTAACGCCAGATTCTTCACAGCTCGTTAGCGCGATCGAGGCCGAACTTGCCAAGGCTTAGGCATGGGGTTCAACGGTTTCTCCCCGTGAAAAAACCGTTGAATCAAAGTCCCTCGCCTAGAGGGCGAAGGACTCAGGGGTAGAGCCTACGACGATAGGATGCTCCCGGTCTAGGGGCTGTCATCATCATCAACCCGTTCAAGCCTGGATTGAGCCGTTCATCTGGGCATGGAAGGGATCTCCGGGGTCATTTTTCTGATGTCCCTGGGCAAGCAGCCCCCTACACAGCGCATTTGATGCTCCTTGCTTCAAATTGCGTTCGGTTTCGCGGCTTAGGTGAGGTGGCGTGTTAGCAACCTCTGAATACCCAGGGAACTTTGACACTGGAATGCTGATTTTTTGAGGGCTGAGGGGAGAGTGCTGGTTTAATAGAGCGAGGCGATGCACTGTGCGATCGCGTGTCAATGCCAAGCTGGGATGACACCCATCGATTTCATGGAAGAGAAA
The DNA here is from genome assembly GCA_015272155.1 of Leptolyngbyaceae cyanobacterium T60_A2020_046. Lineage (GTDB taxonomy): Bacteria > Cyanobacteriota > Cyanobacteriia > Phormidesmidales > Phormidesmidaceae > JACYME01. The sequence goes on along the minus strand of JACYME010000093.1, from coordinate 627 downwards.
AAATGCCCCGCATTAACCAGCGATCGCTAACACAAATCCTAGAGAAACTCAGTATTACGCGCCTAAGTCAGTACCTACTGCTATTCCTGTTGGGGTGGTCTATTGTTCAGGTTTTAACCTATTTTCAAACCGTACTCACGATCTTTATTTTCTCAGCTATTTTGGCTTTTTTGCTGAACTATCCAGTACGCTGGCTCAGCAACTATCTTCCCCGCAGTGTTGCAGTTGTCACAGTTTTTCTATCGGGCATGGTGGTGCTGATCGGGCTTTTTCTCACCCTAGGATCTGCCATTCTCTCCCAAGGACAGCAGCTTATCCTGCAATCACCCGAACTGGTCAATAGCTTGCTCCCCCTCTTTGATCGCCTCAATAGAGTATTGAGCGATCTGAATCTACAAATTAATGTCGAGGAGCTTGTGAGTGAACTCCGGAGTCAAATTTTCCTCGGAATTGATTTTGGTCTCTCGATAATTCAAGGCACAATCAGCAACTTTGTTGACCTAATTCTAGTGGTCGTTGTGACATTTTTTATGCTGCTCGATGGTCAACCAATATAGCGATTTTCATAATTACGAGACACAGTAGCAGCAATGAATAAACCAGTTTTTGATGTCAGTTTCAGAAGCC
>JACYME010000075.1 GCA_015272155.1 Leptolyngbyaceae cyanobacterium T60_A2020_046 | reverse complement strand
CGCGCATGTCGTTGAAGGTGCTGCTGGGGGAGAGGCGCACGCCGACGCGATCGCGGCCTGCTCATCGGTATTTACATTGACGACTTTGATGCGGCCCTCAAAGTCCTGCGCTACTTCGTTCACGGTGTTGGCCACCAGCCGACACGACCCACACCAAGGAGCCCCAAAATCGACTAACACAGGCAAATCGCTTGGCAGCACATCAGCCTCGAAGGTGGCTTGCGTAATTTCTGCGACAGCGGACATCATAGACCTCCGACAATACGAAAGGGAATCGAAAGAAGGGCGAAAGTTCAAAAAAATCGAACAATGAAACTATCGTGTTGCCTATGCGACAATGCAACCATGCGACCGATTTTTCACCCAGATAAGGCCGACATCACCCTAGGAGCCGTGCTCTATGCCCTTGGCGACCCCGTGTGCCTTGCGATAGTGCAGCGTCTTGCGATTGAGGATGAATTGTCTTGCGCTGCGATCGAGATCCCGGTGGCAAAATCGACCCTGTCGCACCATTTCAAGATTCTGCGGGAGGCTGGGGTCCTCCACTGCCGCAAGCAGGGTACTCAGCACATGAACTCCCTGCGGCGGGCAGATTTAGACGATCGCTTTCCAGGGGTGCTCGACACCATCCTCAACGCCGCCGATCGCGCCACCCGCGCGGATCAGTCGGTTTTATAATCAAGGCTAGGGATCTTTTAGAAAAAATTGGGCACAGGCTGAATGCTGAGGGCAACCCTCATCAGCCACAATCAACGGGGATCAGCGTAAACAGCGATGACACTTTCCTTTGGGGATCAGCTTCAACAGGGTCGGGCTCTGGTTGTCGGGGCCAGCCAGGGCATTGGCCTGGGGTTTGTGCAGCGGTTGCTGGCCGACGATCGCGTCACCCAGGTCTATGCCACCTACCGCCAGTTGAGCAGTGCCGCGAATTTGCTGGCCCTTTCCACGGATCCCAAACTGGTGCCGATCGCGCTAGATGCTACCGATGAGGCCCAAGTCGCGGTGGCGATCGCCCAAATTCAGGCCACCTGCGATCGTCTGGATCTTCTTATCAACTGTGTAGGCATTCTCCACAGTGAGACGATGCAGCCCGAGAAAAGCCTGCGCCAACTCAATGCCCCACAGCTTTTGAAATATTTTGAGATCAACACCCTGCCCACGGCGTTGCTGGCAAAACATAGCCTGCCGCTCTTGCAGCGCAGCGATCGCAGCGTCTTTGCCGCCCTCTCAGCCAAAATCGGCAGCATCGAAGACAATCGCCTCGGCGGGTGGTATGGCTATCGTGCCTCAAAGGCCGCACTGAACATGCTCCTCAAAACCCTTGCGATCGAACTCAGCCGCAAAAGCCCCCACACCATCGTGGCCGCCCTGCACCCTGGCACCACTGACACCCGCCTGTCGGCCCCTTTTCAGCGCAACGTCCCCCCCGAGAAGCTCTTTTCCGTAGACCGCACCGTGGGCCAACTCCTCACCATCATTGACGCCCTGACCGAGGCCGACAGCGGCAGTTTCTTCTCCTGGGATGGCAGCCGCATACCCTGGTAAGCCACCGTTGAACCCATTTTGAATCATCGCCCAAGCGGGGATCAGGACGCGATCGCCGCAGCTCGCCCTAAGGATTCCAAGTCCACCGTCGCTAGCTTTGCTGTGATGTACGCCTGCTCCGCCTCAGAAAAGAGCGTAAAAAAACTTTGTCGAATTCGCGTTTTGAATGCGCTCGGTCACCGCTGGCTCACAGCGTTCATACCGGTTTTGCATCAAGGGTTTCGCCGCGACTCGATATTCCTCCAGCATGGTGGGCTCAAAGGGAATTCCCAGAAAGTGGCAGAGCGATCGCGGATTAAGTCTTGCCATTCAATTGCAAAATTGCATGAACTTCGGCAGGTGA
>JACYME010000124.1 GCA_015272155.1 Leptolyngbyaceae cyanobacterium T60_A2020_046 | reverse complement strand
TGGCGGTGTTGGCCCATCACGGATCTCCTTTCCCTGGCTCGGGGTCGAGCGCAGTCTATCGGGATCCACCCATGGGGTTGACATGACCTGCCGAAGTTGATGCGATTTAGGTGCCGAAGTTCATGCGATTCACCTGCCGAAGTTGGCGCGAATCACCTGCCGAAGTTCATGCAATTTTGCACCCCTATCCCGAAGATATTTTTTGGCTGATTGAATATGCCAACACCAGTTGGGGCAAGGATTCTGAGGTGAAGCGCCCCACCTATGCCCAGGCAGGCATCCCAGAGTATTGGATTGTCAATCTGAAGCAGCGGAACGTCACCATCCTGCAACAGCCAGAAGCTGGGGACTATCAGCAAGCCACCCTCTTGGCAACAGGAACCCTAACCCCTCAAGCCTTTCCTGAGGTGCAAGTTTCGGTTCAGCGACTGATCGAGGGCTAGCCAACGTGGCCAACCCACTGCAACGAGCACACCATTTTGCCCCCCTAAAACCATGCCAGAAGCCACCCTTTCTCCCTTATTAGAAGCCATTACGGAGCAGCTCAAGCCCCTCTCAGCGGAGGATCTCCACACCATTCAGGAGTTTGTGGACTACCTGGCCTGGAAGCGGCAGCAGAGGGTGAGTCCCATCTACGACAGCCTATTCTGTGAGGATATGATTTGTGTCTTCTAGAGATTGGCCAGAGCGGGTTCGCGACATTTTAGGGGCGGTTTATACCCTCCAACGACGACTGCAAGGGGTTAGCTTTGAGCGCTTTGTTGATAGCGCTTTGTTGATAACGAGATTTTAGTGGAGTCTGTTTTATATCACTGCGCCCAAAGGCAAAGCTTTTACATTGACAACCTTGGGAGGCACTAAAATCTTCTCCTAAGCGCTGAAGTATTTGGCGACGGGGTGGTAGGCGACGATCGCGGTAGTGGATTGCTCAGGGCATAACTGATCGCTTTCATCAATAGTGAGGCCGATGCGATCGCTGCCCAGTAGCGCCAACTGAATCGGCTGATCGGCCATATTCGGGCAAGCCGGATAGCCAAAGCTGTAGCGCGACCCCTGGTACCGCTGTTGCAGGATTTCCCGAATCGTATCGGGCTCGCGATCGCCAAAACCCAGCTCCCGACGAATCCGCGCATGGCCCCACTCCGCCAGCGCCTCCGCCGTCTGCACCGACAGCCCGTAGTAGTAAAGATAGTCGGTGTACTGATCCGCTTTGAAGAGCGTTTGGGCAAACTCCGTCGCCACTTCGCCCACCGTCACCGCCTGCATGGGGAACACATCGAACTGCCCTGGTGCCGCAAGATCCTTCGGCAAAAAGAAATCGGCAATGCACAGACGGCGGAGGGATTTTTGCCGGGGGAAGGTGAACGTCGCCACAGGCTCCGGGTGGTGGGGTGAGTCTTCATCCCCACCATCTCGCCATCTCACCATCTCGCCATCCATCACAGCGGGATCGTAGATATGCAGGGAATTGCCCTCAGCGAGGCAGGGGAAGTAACCGTAGACAATAGAGGGATGCAGGAGATTCTCCGCCAGAATTCGGGCCTTCCAAGTGTCCAGAATTGGATGCACCGTCTCTTGTAGAAACGCGTCATATTCCTCCCGCGACTGCTCTTGGGGCTTGCGGAACTGCCACTGACCAACGAAGAGCGCCTGCAAATCCAGGTATCCAAACACCTCTTCCAACGAGATATCCGCTGGTGTGAGTACCCGCGTGCCCCAGAAAGGCGGCGTCGGCCGGGGAATGGTGGGATCGACGGCGTCGGAGCGGGTGGTGTCGAGGGGGGGTTGGGAAGTAGGGGGGTTGGGAGCGGAGAGCTCTGTTTCTGAGTCTGAATTTTGAATTGCGTCCCCTTCTGCCTTCTGCCTTCCGTCTTCGGCCTTTTCTTCCTCTTCCCCTAAAAATCCCTCAAGGTCATCCCACTGCCCTGCCGCCTTGGCGGGCATGAGTTTGTCCATGAAATGCAGGTCGGAGAAGGCATCTTTGCCATAGATCACGCGCCCCTTGTAGGTGCGCTGGCAGTCCTCGTGGACAAATTTGGGGGTGAGCGCCGCGCCGCCGAGGATGACGGGGACGGTGATGCCTTCCTGGTTGAAGGTTTCCAGGTTGTCTTTCATAAAGGCGGTGGATTTCACCAGCAGGCCGCTCATGGCGATGCAGTCGGCCTGGTGCTCCCGGTACGCCTGAATGATGGCTTCCACAGGCTGTTTGATGCCCAGGTTGACCACTTTGTAGCCGTTGTTGGAGAGGATGATATCTACCAGGTTTTTGCCGATGTCATGGACATCGCCCTTGACCGTGGCAATGATGAAGGTGCCTTTGCCGGAACCGTCGCTGTCGGACTTTTCCATGAAGGGTTCTAGGTAGGCGACGGCGGCTTTCATGGTTTGGGCAGATTGCAGCACAAAGGGCAGTTGCATTTGCCCAGAGCCGAAGAGTTCGCCCACCACCTTCATGCCGTCCAGCAAAAAGGTGTTGATGATCTCCAGGGGCGGGTAGGTTTCCAGAGCCTTGGCCAAAGCATCTTCTAGGCCAATGCGTTCGCCATCGATGATGTGCTGTTTGAGCTGCTCTTCGATGGGCAGGTCTTTGGCGATCGCCTCTTTTTTCTTCAGGCTCTTGCCCTCAAAGAGCGTCGTGAGCTTGGTGAGGGGGTCGTAGGTGACGATGTCGCCGTCGTACTGGCGGCGATCGTAGATCAGGTCGCGACAGACTTCCTGATGCTCCGGCTCAATCTTGGCTAGGGGCAAAATCTTGGCAGCACTGACGATCGCCCCATCCAACCCCACCTGCATGGCTTCATGGAGAAATACGGAGTTCAGCGTCACCCGCGCCGCCGGATTCAAGCCAAAGGAAATGTTCGACACCCCCAGCATGATGTGGCAACCGGGCAGGTGTGTCCGAATCAACCGAATGGACTCGATGGTTTCGCGCCCGTTCCCCCGGTCTTCCTCAATGCCCGTGGAAATGGGGAGCGCTAGGGTGTCAAAGAAAATTTCGTGGGCGGGGATGCCATACTCCAGGGCATCGCGGTAGGCGCGCTGGGCAATCTGGAACTTCTTCTCGGCGGTGCGGGCCATGCCGTCCTCGTCGATGGTGCCGACCACGATGCCAGCGCCGTACTTCTTGGCCAACTCCAGCACTTTGAAGAAACGCTCCTCGCCGTCCTCGTAGTTGGTGGAGTTGAGGATGCACTTGCCCCCGGCTACCTTTAGCCCCGCCTCCATCTTTTGCCACTCGGTGGAGTCCAGCATCAGGGGCAGGGTGACGTTGGTGACCAGGCGCGACACCAGCTCGTGCATATCCCGCTCGCCATCGCGACCCACGTAGTCCACATTCACATCGAGAACGTGAGCCCCTTCTTTCACCTGCGATCGCGCCAGCGCCACCAGCCCATCCCAATCCTCCGCATTCAGCATCTCGCGGCACTTCTTCGAGCCGCTGGCATTCAGCCGCTCCCCCACAATCAGGAAGGAATTGTCCTGCTCATAGGGCTGGAGACTGTAGATGGAAGCCGCCGAGGGGATGTAGTTAAGAGCCGGGCGCGGGGATGAATTGTGAATTGACCGCACAGGTCTTTCCTTCGGTCGCAAGTCCTTTGCCAGCTCCGCCAACTGGGCAATGTGCTCCGGTCGGGTGCCGCAGCAGCCGCCGATCACCTGCACGCCCAGGTCTTCGACGAAGTGCATCAGCGCCATCCGCAGCTCCATCGGGGTGAGGCGGTAGACGGCGTGGCCGCCCACATTCTCGGGCAGTCCGGCGTTGGGGATGCAGGAGATCACGAAGGGGGATTGTTCTGCAAGGTGTTTGACGTGATCCTTCATCAGGTCGGGGCCGGTGGCGCAGTTGAGGCCCAGAATGTCGATGGGGTAGGGTTCCAAAATCGCCAGGGCAGCAGCCATTTCGGTGCCTACCAGCATGGTGCCCTGCTGCTCCATGGTCACCGAAACCATGAGGGGCAGGCGTTTGCCAAGCTGAGAGAAAGCTTCCTCAATGCCATTCAAGGCGGCTTTGATTTGCAGCACGTCCTGGCAGGTTTCCACTAACAACAGGTCTGCGCCGCCGTCGATCAAGCCCTTTGCCTGCTCCACGTAGGCAGCTTTCAGGGTGTCAAAGTCGATGTGCCCCAGGGTGGGCAGCTTGGTGCCTGGCCCCATGGAACCGGCCACAAAGCGGGGCTTTTCGGGGGTGGAATATTCGTCGGCGACGCGGCGGGCCAGGGCAGCGGCGGTCTTGTTCAGTTCGTAGGCTCTGTCCGCTAGGTCGTACTCTGCCAGCACGATGCTGGTGCCGCCAAAGGTGTCGGTTTCAATCACATCCGCTCCGGCTTCCAGGAAGGCACGATGCACCTTGGCCACCGCGTCCGGGTTGGTGACCACCAGGTATTCGTTACAGCCTTCATACTCTGGGCCGCCAAAGTCTTCTGCGGTCAGGTTCTGGACTTGCAGGTTGGTACCCATGGCTCCATCGAAGACGATGACGGGACGATCGGGGCTGTGGAGGCGATCGAGAAAAGCGCGGGTCATGGCTGGCAAGGCGAATGCAATGGGAAGCAGCGCCACACAAGAATGGACGTAATCCCCATTGTGACATGGTTGTTGGGCTGGGGCGATCGCGGACAATTGAGCCCTGTCCCCGCTGCCCAAACCCTGTGAAGCGGGGAACCAGCGCCTATGTCACCCTAGGGAAGCACGATCGCGCAAAAGGACAGATCCGATGGAGCACATCACCGTCGATGTTTTGGTGGTTGGGGGGGGCACCGGGGGCACCGCCGCCGCCATCCAAGCCGCCCGGCGGGGAGCCAACACGTTACTCGTGAGCGAGTTTCCGTGGTTGGGCGGCATGTTAACCGCAGCGGGCGTGTCCGCCCCCGATGGGAATGAAGTTTTGGCGCTGCAAACGGGCTTGTGGGGGGCCTTTGTGCGATCGCTGGCAGCCCGCCAACCCGGCGGGCTCGACCACGCCTGGGTCAGCTTTTTCACCTATGAGCCTCGGATCGGGGCCGAAATCTTCGCAGACTGGGTGCGCGACTGTCCGACCCTGGCATGGCGCTGGGGTGCGGTGCCGCGCGAAGTGCTGCGCCAGGGCGAGCGCATCCTGGGCGTCCGGTTCAACGAGTTCACCGTCCACGCCACCCTTACCCTCGACGGCACGGACTTGGGCGACCTACTGGCCCTCGGCGACGTACCCCATCGCTGGGGCTGGGAGTCGCGCGATGCCTGGGATGAACCCAGCGCCCCGCGATCGCTCACCGACCCAGCCGACCCGCTGTTTGCCGTGGTGCAGCGCTATCCCGTGCAGGCTCCCACCTGGGTGGTGGTCATGCAAGACTTTGGCAAAGGCGCGATCGCACCGCCTATTCCCGCACCCGAGAGTGTTGACCTTAGCCAATTTGAGGGAGCCTGGGCAGACTATGGCGCAGACACCTTTCTGAGTTATGGAAAGCTGCCCCGCGATCGCATCATGATCAACTGGCCCCACCACGGCAACGACTACGGCGTCGGGCTCCATCGCTTGATTGGCTCCCCAGCAGACTGGCAGGCTTGGGCTAAAGCCGCGATCGCCCAAAGCCAGGGGTTTGCCCACGTCATCCAAACCCAGATTGGCGCGCGCTATGGTTTAGCGATCGACACCTTTCCCACCGGGGTCGGCTCCCTGGGCGGCGGTGCCCTCGCCCTCCAGCCCTACTACCGCGAAGGGCGACGCCTTGTGGGGCTGGCAACCGTCACCGAGCACGACCTTCTGCCAAAACCGGGCACCCCAGCCGCTGCCCTGCCCCTGAATGCCGAAGGCGAAATGAGCGCGATCGCGATCGGTAACTATCCCAACGATCATCACTATCCGGGGTTTGAGATGCCCCTTGCCGCCAAGGCTATGCACTGGGGCGGGCGATGGACAGGCACCCCCTTCGCGATTCCCTACGAAGCGCTGATCCCCGCCACGGTAGAGGGGCTGCTCGTCACCGATAAAACCCTATCCGTCTCCCACATTGCCAACGGCGCAACCCGCTTACAGCCAGTGGTCTTGGGGCTGGGGCAAGCGGCAGGCATGGCCGCCGCACTGTGTATTGAACGCCAGTGTCAGCCGCGCGAGTTGCCCGTGCGGGCCTTGCAGGAGGCTTTGCTGAACGATCCCATCGCCCCTGCCGCGATCGCCCCCCAATTTGACCTGATCCCCGGTTCACCAGACTGGCGCACCACCCAACTGACCTACTGCGACGAGCCTGATCGCTACCCCCACGCCACTGTCACCCTTGACCCGCCAACCTGCTTCGGAAACCAATACGAAGGTTGCGTCCAAAGTGGAGCCGAACCCAATACGTGGACGCTCACCCTTGAGCATCAGGGTCAGGCCATTCCCTTAAACCTCGTCACCCTGCATCCTGCAGTTCACACCACTCTGAAACAGCTCACCGCCGGGCAATTCCTGCGCCTGTGGGGCATCCCCAACTGGGCCGGGGGCTGGCTACGGGTCACCGCGATCGCCAAAGTCTTGCCCTGAGATGCAGCGTTTACACGGAGGCAAATTTGTCCTGACCTTGCGGTGACAGCACTGAAACAGGGATTAGAAGCACAGAGAGGGGTTTCTAATCCATGACTTTCACACGCTGGCTGGCCCGCGGACTGGTGGCGACCACAGCCCTAGGGGGAATTTTCGCGATCGCGCTTCCTACCTCCGGCTCGTGGGTTAGCAAAGTTGACGACGTGCCCGAAGAGTCTATTCACCGGGGCAGTGGTCGCTTGAATGCCCACCGTGGGCTCACCGACGCGATCGCCTATCGTGGCAGCGGTCGGTTCACCACAGATGACGCTGCCGTCGTTACCCATCGCGGCAGCGGTCGGTTCACCACAGATGACGCTGCCGTCGCCACTAGCACCACCGCCTATCGCGGCAGCGGTCGCCTAGAACCGCCCCCCGCCGAACCCAGCACCGTGGGCTAGGTGTCCGGCCCATTTCACCCGGCCCAAACTTGCGCCTTCATCTCGAAATAGCACAACCTTTCAAGACAAATTGCCATTTCCGCAGCCTCTTTCTGACACAACACCCAGGTTCTGTCCAACCGATGACAGGATTTCGGCGCGAAACTCGCGAAAATTCCTCCTAACCGTCAGAATTACCCTGTAGCATCAAAGGCGGTTTCGTCAGACTCGGTTTACCTTTCCCGGTGTGGGGCATATCCCGCGATCGCGCCACCCCACCATCCCCAAACCCAGACCCGAGGATTTGAGCAATCCACTGTGCTCCCTGAGGGCATCCTGTGACGCTCACGCCCCGACCCGAGGCCAAGGGCGATCGCGCCGCCACCGTTTGAGGCCGTGCGCGCCCGTGCGCGCCCCGCGATCGCCCAAGCTGCACCACTGCGCCTTTTCCAGACCGCCCGAGTCGCCCTCTGCCATCGCTAGGAATTCGCTGCGGGTTATCCGTTCCCCGGCTTTCTGCACACTCCCGACGATACCTGGATATCCACCGTCATGTCCCATGCGTCCTTGTCCCTGACGAACGATATGGAGCTGGTTCGGCAACTCAGCCCCAGCGCGATGGATCAGATTTTGCTCTATCTTGCCTTCAGCGCCATGCGGACGGGGGGGCACCGTCACGGGGCGTTTCTCGACGCAGCGGCCACTGCGGCCAAGTGCGCTATCTATCTCACGTATTTAGAACAGGGCAAAAACCTGCGCATGACGGGCCACCTGCACCACATTGAGCCCAAGCGCGTCAAGGCGATCGTAGCGGAACTGGAGCAAGCCCTGACCGAGGGCCGACTGTTGAAGCTCCTGGGTGCCCAAGAACCCCGCTACCTAATTCAGTTTCCCTACGTCTGGCTCGATCTGCATCCTTGGCAACCGGGCAAATCACGCATCGCGGGCAGCAGCCTCACCCCCGAAGAAAAGCGCCACATTGAGGGCAAGTTGCCCGCCGATCTCCCCGATGCGCAATTGATCACCTCCTTTCAATTCATGGAGCTGATCGAGTTTTTGCACGAGCGATCGCAGGAAGACTTTCCCCCCGAGCGCCGCGCTCCCCTCAGCGAAGCCCTGACCGAGCACATCCGCCGCCGCCTGCTGTATTCCGGCACCGTCAGCCGCATCGATTCCCCCTGGGGAATGCCCTTTTACGCCCTGATGCGGCCCTCCTATGCCCCCGTGGATCAAGAGGAACGCACGGACATCATGATCGAAGACACGGCGCGATATTTCCGCATGATGCGCGAATGGGCGGAGGGCAGCCGCAACACCGTGCGCATTTTAGAAGAACTGGACATTCCCCCCCATCGCCTTGAGGCTGCCAAAACAGAACTGGACGCAGTGGTGCGGGCCTGGGCCGACAAGTATCACGAAGTCGGCGGTCAGCCGATGGTGCTGCAAATGGTGGCCGGCACCCAGGAAACCGAGGTCGCCTAGGATCCCCAACTGCCGATTGAAGGCTTTGCTGGGGCGCAAGTCTTGACCCAGCGGGCGCAGCGACGCCGCGATCGCCCTCGGCAAGGGTCGGCGGGTACGGTTTAATGTAAGAACGACAACAAAATTATGAGGCGTCTTGGAGCGTTCTCCTCAATTTTGACAACGGTCGTCCTTTTTAGGCTGCTTTTGAGCCACAGGTGAGGGCGGACATTCTGGCCCTCAGTCATCCCTGCGATCGCTGATTTTAAGATTCGCTGTAATGAAAGAGCTGCTTTATCTCGAAATTCCGACGCCTGAGACGCCAGCGGTCACAGCGTGGTTGCACAACAGTTTTATGCCCTCGGCGGGGCAAGCGGCTCCCACCCCCGACGGGCTGCGCATCGAATGGCGCGATCGCCCTGCTTCTGCCGATGAACCCCTGCCTGCGGCCCTTTCCGTATTGGTGTGGTCGTTGCAGCGCACCACTTATTTGAAAGTTTTTCGCTGGGGGCGATCGCCGCTACCCGGTGAACGCGCCGTGCTCAAACAGCTTGAAACCGAAATCCGCGCGGCCTTCCCCCCCACCTATCCTCAACTGCCGCCCTTTGATCCCCAAGCTGAGAGCATCTTTGACGCGCTGGCGGCAGCGTTTCCCAAAACCGTCACCTACTTTCAGCGGATGCCCAATGGCGAGGCGGACTTAGAGCGCGTCTATTGGTGGGAAAAGCGCTGGCGCGAGAGTGTGCAAGCGCCCCAAGCGCCGCGATCAGTGATCTACCGCGCCGAGGAGGTGCCTGCCGAACTGCGATCGCAGGCCACCATCCCCAGCGACGCCGACACCTACGACCTCGTGTACATTGGCGGAGCCCTGGGCGTCATCCACGCCGCCGTGATGGCTAGCCTAGGCTATCGCGTGCTGCTGATTGAGCGCCTGCCCTTTGGCCGAATGCACCGCGAGTGGAACATTTCGCGGGTCGAAATCCAAAGCCTGATCGATCTGGGGTTGTTGACCACCGAGGAATTTGAAACCCTCATCGCTCGGGAATATGAGGACGGCTTTAACAAGTTCTTTGACGCCAACAATCCCGACGTGGCAAAGGCTCCCGTCTTGCATACGCCAACGGTGCTGAATATAGCCGTCGATTCTGACGCGCTGCTCAAGCGCTGTGGCGAAAAGTTTCTGGCCGCAGGCGGCACCATCTGGGATGAAACGGAATTTGAGTGGGCGGAGGTTACCCCCGAGGCCGTCACCATTCATGGGCAGCACCGCAAGACCGGCGATCGCAGATCCGCGCGATCGCGGCTGCTGGTCGATGCCATGGGCACCGCCTCCCCCATTGCGTGGCAGCTCACCGGCGGGCGCGCCTTTGATAGCGTCTGCCCCACCGTCGGGGCCTGCATTTCCGGTGGCATCGACTATCCCGTCTGGGATTCCACCTACGGCGACGTCCTCTTTAGCCACGGCGACATTTCGCGCGGGCGACAGTTGATTTGGGAGCTGTTTCCCGCCAAGGAGAAGGAGGTCACGGTGTACCTCTTCCACTATCACCAAGTTCACCCCGAGAACCCCGGCTCTCTGCTGACGATGTATGAAGACTTTTTCCACATCCTGCCGGAATATCGCCGCTGCAACCTCGACAAGCTCACCTGGCGAAAACCCACCTTTGGGTACATTCCCGGCTACTTTAGCCTCGATAAGGACGATCGCACCGTGGCCTTTGACCGTCTTGTCGCGATCGGCGATGCCGCTTCCCTACAGTCTCCCCTCGTGTTTACGGGCTTTGGCTCCCTGGTGCGCAACCTGCCCCGCCTCACCGAGCTACTGCACGTCGCCCTCCAAAACGACCTGCTCCAAGCCCGGCACCTCAACCAAATCCGCGCCTATCAGAGCAACATCGCTGTCACCTGGCTGTTCTCCAAAGGCATGATGGTGCCCACCGGGGCAAGCCTGCCCCCGGCCCGCGTCAATTCCATGCTCAATACCTTCTTCGGCATTTTAGAAGCTGAGGATCCTGACCTGGCCGAGCGCTTCATCAAAGACCGAGCCACCTGGGGCGAATTTAACCGCCTGGCCCTCAGCGCCGCGACCCAAAACCCGGCCCTGCTGGGCTGGATTTGGCAGCTCGCTGGCCCAAAGGACATGGCGCGCTGGGTCGGCAGCTATGTGAACTACACCCTGCAAACCTTTTTGAGCTGGCTTTTTGCCTGGTTGCCAGCCTGGGTATCCCGCAATCGGGCCTGGCTCGAAAAACGATACCCCGCGTTCTTCCTATGGCTTTTGGCCCAGAGCTATCACCTCACCTATGGCATGGGACGCCCCCTCGCCCAGAGCCCGATTCGTATCCAGGCTCCAGAGATCTCCCCATCCCCGGCTCAACCTCGGGTGCCTGCATCCGCGATTGCCAACAACCGCCCCACCCCAGAGCCCGATACCCCCACTCCCCCCGTATCGTCAAAGCTCTAGCGCCTTCAGCAGCACCACGGCTAGGCCACCCTGACAACAGGACAGACGCAATTGGATTCAGGATTCTGCGGCAGGAGCTTCGACGGGGGCAGCGGCGGGCTGATTGCGAATGCGCCGAATCGGCAAATTGGCGATGAGTGCTGTGACGCGATCGTCGTTTTCGAGGTTGAACTCCAGCCCGTCGGTGTCGATTTCCACATAGCGAGAAACCACTTCCAGAATCTCTTGGCGCATTTTCTCGACGGTTTCCGGGGAAATATCCGCGCGATCGTGGGCCAGCACAAACTGAAGCCGACGTTTCACCGCATCTCGGCTGGTTTCGGTGGGGCCGCGATTAAACAAGCGCTCTAGCAGTTCACTGATCATGGGAATGGGGGGATAAACGCAGACAGTGGAAGACTCAAGGCAGGATCTACCCCCGCCAAAACCGTTTGATGCGGGCAAAGATATCGTCGTGGGGTGCGTTGAGGTCGATAAAGGGCACCGTTTCGCCCAGGAGCCGTCGCGCAATATTGGAGAATGCTAAGCCCGCCAGGGATAGCTTTTGTTCCAACACCAGAGGCTCCCCCCGGTTGGTGGAAACGATCACCCGTTCATCGTCGGGGATCACGCCCAACAGAGGAATCGCCAGAATGTCTTGCACATCCTGCACCGACATCATCTGCTCCTCTTGCACCATCGCGGGCTTGAGGCGATTCACGATCAACCGCGCGTTGCGGATGTCGTTGGCTTCGAGCAGGCCAATCACCCGGTCGGCATCGCGCACGGCGGAGATTTCGGGCGTGGTGACGACGATCGCTTCATTGGCAGCGGCGATCGCATTGCGAAAGCCCATCTCAATCCCCGCTGGACAATCCACCAGCACGAAATCAAACTTGTCCTCCGCGATTTTGGCAATCAGCGTAGACATTTGCTCCGGCGTGATCGATTCCTTCGAGCGATTTTGGGCCGCAGGTAGTAGTACCAGGTTCGGCTGGCGCTTATCTTTCACCAAGGCTTGGTCGAGGCGACAGTCCTCAGCGAGGACATCAAGCGCGGTATAGACGATGCGATTTTCTAACCCCAACAGCAAGTCGAGGTTGCGTAATCCGAAATCGGCATCAACAACGGCAACACGCTGGTCGCGCTGGGCGAGGGCCATCCCAAGGTTGGCGGTACAGGTGGTCTTTCCAACGCCACCTTTGCCAGACGTGACTACAACAATGCGGGTCATGGGTCAGAAATCGTCCGTCTTAAACAGGGTTTGCTGAATCAAGGCAGGCCGCAAGGCACGAACAGGAGCAAGGTCAACGGGTTGGGCGCGATCGCAGGAAGAACGACACCCGCCGCCTCCTACACTGCGCTTCCCTAGCGTGGCCCATTTGCCAGCAGCCGCGAAAAGTCGCTGGCAAGAGCAATGCGGATACCGTCGTTGCCAATATACGCGACTTCGGGCAAATACTGATCAGGGGGCGTCTCCGGCGGGCGAGCCACTTTGTCCGCAATGCGAAGCTGCGTCGGCTGCATGTGCAGGGTATAAATCCGCCCCGTGGCATTCCCCTGCGACCCGGCGTGGGCCATACCCCGCAACCGTCCCCAGACGAGGATGTCACCCTCGGCGACAACGCTGCCCCCAGGATTGACATCGCCAATCACGATGACGGTTCCCCCGTGGCGAATTTCAACTCCCGATCGCACCGTGCCCTCCACATATAACGGCTCTTCGAGAGGTTTTCCGGGCTCTGCGGGAGATTGATTGAGATGCGCAACGGGCGTGTGCTGCTCCACGGAATATCCCGCCGTCACCGCAGCGAGGGCAGTTTGGCGGCGACTGGTGTAGACCCGCTTGAGGTGAAGCTCAACCTCCGCAAGGGCATCGGCAATTTCTTGAAACTGACGGGCATCGAGCAGGCGATCGCGGGTCAGGAGATGAACGGGCGTGCGCGGCTGCCAAAAGCGCTCTCCACTGGCCAACCGATGCTTCAACTGTTCCCACAGCTCAGACCAAGGCACCGAGCCCGTTTCTCCCTCGGCTTCAGCGGGCAGCAGCAGCAGCAGCTTGCCCCCCTGGCTTTTGAGCCGTACCTGCTGATTCGGATTGGGCTCAGGGGTGGGCAGTTCAGTAATGGAATTCGGGGGCGTCGAGTCCGGGTTCATGGACAGGCAATACAGGCTTGCGTCATCTGGTCTTGACATCTTAGACCAGGAATTCCAACCTGTTGCGCTTGGCCAATTTGTTTTTAGAGTCTCCGCGATCGCGAGATGCGTGGATGGGTGACGGTGACTCGGACCCCCCTTACCCTCACACCTTCTTACCCTCACACACCCACACCCTCACACACCTGACTCCGCCTATGCTAGAAGCGAAGCCGATTGAGCACACCGCCCCTTGACCGTCTGGAGTCCAATTCATGCA
>JACYME010000051.1 GCA_015272155.1 Leptolyngbyaceae cyanobacterium T60_A2020_046 | reverse complement strand
GTCAGATTGTGTGAGGAGGCAACACTCAAGGCGGCACCCCCCACCGAGATGCACCCTAACTTTGAATCGGCATCGCTTCGAGCTGCACCGTAAAGGTTTCGTTACGTCCCTCACGGCGCACCGTAACCGGCACCTCTGTGCCCACCGCATTGGCATTCACCTCAGCCTGTACCGCTTCGGCATCGGCCACGATGGTCTCAGCAATTTGCACTAGCACGTCCCCAGGCTCCAAACCGGCCCGCGCCGCTGGAGAATCTGGCAGCACTTCCACGACAAGCACCCCCTCTCCTTCGGGGATCGTCAGGTCAGTCTGCTGCTCTAAATTGGCGCGAACTTGGTCGTTCAGCGTCACCATGCGGATGCCGAGGTAGGGATGCTCGGCGCGCCCGGTAGCGATCAACTGTTCCGCGATGCGATTTACCGAATTAATGGGAATAGCAAAGCCAATACCCTGCGCCCCTTGAATAACGGCAGTGTTCATACCAATCACTTCGCCACGCTCATTCAACAGCGGGCCACCCGAGTTACCGGGATTAATGGCCGCATCCGTCTGAATGAAGTTAACCCGCTGATCAGCGACGCCTACCTGCCCGCTCGATCGCCCCGTGGCGCTGATGATGCCAACGGTCACGGTATTGTCGAGGCCGAGGGGATTCCCGATCGCGACGGCCCATTCCCCCGGCTGCAACTGATCAGAATTGCTCAGTCGCGCCGTCGGCAGGTCATCCGCCTCAATATCAATCACCGCCACATCCGTCAGCGGATCCGTCCCCATCACCTGCCCCTCAAAGGTGCGACCATCGCGCAGCGTCACCTGCACGGTGTCTGCCCCCTCAACCACATGGGCATTGGTGAGAATCCGCCCATCTGCACTGATGATGAACCCAGAACCAACCCCCTGCTCGGTGCGTTCACGGCCCTCGGGCATGTCACCAAAAAATTGTCGAAAGGCGGGGTTACGTCGAAAGATCTCGGGTACCTGGGTCGTCACCGTGCGGGATGCATCGATGCGGACGACCGCAGGGCCGACCTCTTGCACGATGTCAGACACGAAATTGGTGGGGGCAGGCACAGGCGAAACCTGGGCGATCGCCCCTTGATTTGTCTTGGATGCCTCAGGGGTCACCACCTCTGGCTCAGGGGTGCCATTGTCAAACAACGGCTGCACGGCTTGCAGCGCTCCGGTGCCGACGGTGGCGAGGCCAGCCCCCACCAGCATCAGCACCAGGGCTTGCCCCGTCTGCTGTAGCCGATTGGCGGGGCGGGTGGATTCATCGGTGTGGAAAGGGTCGGTCATCAGCAGCAGCGTCTTCAGCGAGACGCACAAATCGTTCAGTGTTGAATTCACTGTAGATAGCCGATATGACGCTCCTGTTACGCCGAAATGATAAGCCTGTGACGCCTGCGATCGCCCTGCCCCCATTGGCCATCGCTGCTACTCACAGCCCAAGCCGAAGTGCGGAACGTGATGCCCCGTCGCATAGAATCTCGCTGTTCTACAGGACAACCGTAAAAAAATTGGGGATTCGCGATCCCGGCCAAGCGGCTCACAGTATGCTCACCCGTAAGACGATTCGCTAGCTAGCACCGCGATCGCTACCCCTTTCCTTGTCCCCCAGTCCAAACTCACCACCCCCTCCAGGAAGTTTTGCTATGCTTCGCAATTCATTGACCGCGCTCCTTGCCGGGGCAACCGCCCTGCTCGCCCCCCTGCCCGCCCTCGCCCAAGTCATCGACTACACCCCCGACGGTTTCCGCGATGGCGTTTCCGACGGCATTGCCGGAGATTTAGCCACCCCCGGCTTTGAGCTATTTGGCACAGGCTACGTGCAGCAGGGCGACCACTTGATCATCGGCATCAACAGCAACCAACCCTTTGACGGCGTCCGCCGACCGGGTGTCTCCGGGGGTGCCATCAACTGGGGCGACCTATTCCTCAACTTTGCCCCCGAGGCGGACTTTGAAACGGCCCTCGCGGCGGGACAGGTCTACGGAGTACGCTTTAATCCGCTGAATGATTCTCCCGTCGCGATCGGGATTTACCAAGTCACCGCCACCGCTAGCGTCACCCGCATCAACGGCGGCTTTGTCTCTGTTGATGACTACATTGGGCGAGTCACCAGCCAAGGGCAAGCCCCGTTCTTTGGCACCACACCCATGGGCGATCGCTTCACCTACCTCGATCGCACCAAAAGCGATAACGTGATTGGCGCGGGTCGTCTCCTCTCCACTGATGTAGAATACGTTGCCGACCTCAGCACCCTCGGCTTTGCGCAGGACTTCGGCTTTACCGACACCCTCACCGAAACCGGAGCCTTTACCTATGGCTTGCGCTTTAACCTCGACGCCCTGCCCCTAGGTAGCTTTATCGCTCACCTCTGGGCCGAGTGCATCAACGACGGCACAAGCTTCACGGGCGAAACCCGTGAAAGCGAGACTGAGACATCCGTCCCAGAACCCTCCCTGGTGCTGGGGTTTGCCACCATCGGAGCCCTTGTCTTTGCCACTGGCAAGCGCCGCACCGCTGGGTAGCCCACACCCCTGGGTTGCGGATCAACAGATCGCCTGCGTCCACACCTAGCAGTACAAAACCCCGGCTTCTCTGCGGCAATTCGCCAGCGCTTGTCAACTCGCCCTTGAAGAAACCGGAGGCCTCACCAGACTGGATCGGGACGCTAGCGCTCTGTCTCCGGCTCCTCTGGGGGCTTGGACTTATCGGCAGGGACATTTTTTTCCAGATATTCAATAATCTTGCCCGCCACATCGAGCCCCGTAGCCCGTTCAATCCCCTCCAGCCCAGGGGAAGAATTCACCTCCATCACCACCGGGCCATGATTCGAGCGCAACAGATCCACCCCCGCGACACGCAGCCCCATTGCCTTTACCGCGCGCACCGCCGTGCTGCGCTCCTCGGGGGTGAGCCGCACCTTTGCCGCCGTGCCGCCCCGGTGCAGGTTTGAGCGAAACTCGCCCGGCGCACCCTGGCGCTTCATGGAGGCGATCACTTTATCGCCAATTACAAAACAGCGGAGATCGGCACCCTTGGCCTCCTTAATATATTCCTGCACCAGAATGTTGGCGTCTAACCCGCGAAAGGCTTCAATCACGGACTTTGCGGCTTGGTAGGTTTCGGCTAGCACGACGCCAATGCCCTGGGTACCTTCCAGCAACTTGATCACCAGGGGCGCGCCACCCACCAACTCAATCAGCCCGTCAATATCTTGGGTGGAGTGGGCAAAGCCGGTGACAGGCAGGCCGATGCCGCGACGGGCAAGGAGTTGCAGGCAGCGCAGTTTGTCGCGCGATCGCGAAATGGCTTCCGAACCATTGGCGGTGAACACATTCATCGCCTCAAATTGGCGCACCACCGCCGTCCCGTAGAAGCTATTCGACGCCCCAATGCGGGGAATGATGGCATCGATCGCCTCCAAGGGCTTCCCCTGATAGATCACCTTAGGCCGATGGGACGTAATGTCCATATAGCAGCGCATAGGGTCAATCACTTGCATGGTGTGGCCCCGTGATTCCCCAGCCTCTCGGAGCCGACGGGTGGAATACAGGCTGCTGTCCCGCGACAAAATCACAATTTTCATAGCCAGTTGGGTGCGTCAACGTTAGGGGTGAACCGAGCGGGGTTTGTCGCCACTGGGGGCGTGACTGAGCAGGTACGATCGCCCTGGATCAACCCAAAAGCGCTGGCGAACGGCCTCGCGTCCCAACAACATCCGAAACCCCATCACATCGCGATTGGTCAGGGTCAGTTCAATGGGCCAGCAGCGATCGCCCAGGGCCACCCGGGTTTGAATCACCGGGCGGAGCTGGGCATGCCCGCCAGAACTACGCACCACCCGCTCCTCCAGCAGTGGAGCAGCGGCAGCCACGGTCATGGCGGTATTTCGCTGTAGGGGATGCACCTGAAAGCGCACCATCTCGACTCCGTTTTCAATAAATCGATGAATATCAAAGGCGTGCAACGCCGACGACCGCGCCCCCGTGTCTACCTTGACCTTGACAGCGGCAATATGCAAATCCGGCAGTACTAGCCACTCTCGCCAGCCAATCACCGGGCAGGGAGACGGATGTGCAGATCGATGAATCATGACAGCGGTTCCGTTGCGCCTTTCTATCCTAAGGGGCGCAGGTCACCACCATACCCCCTGCCAAAAACTTGGTGTAGCGCGTGTCCGCACTGCACTCGCACGAACCCATGCCGAAGTTGGGGGAATTCCCCAGACCGGAATCTTGTAAGTTACAATTGTTAAGATTGAGTGTCGATTTTGGTATGAACCGACATTCTCGGTAACGCGATCGCGCCGAATTCTTTATCTGACCTTAGCCATCACTATGACGCTTCCCATCCGCAACGTTGCCATTATTGCTCACGTTGACCACGGCAAAACCACCCTGGTAGACGCCCTGCTCAAGCAGTCCGGCATTTTTCGGGAGGGCGAAGACATCCCCGATTGCGTCATGGACTCGAATGATCTAGAGCGCGAGCGCGGCATCACCATTCTTTCAAAAAACACCGCTGTCTATTACAAAGACACGCTGATTAATATTGTGGATACCCCCGGCCACGCCGACTTTGGCGGTGAGGTCGAGCGCGTCCTAGGCATGGTCGATGGCTGCATCCTGATTGTGGATGCCAACGAAGGCCCCATGCCCCAAACCCGCTTTGTGTTGAAAAAAGCCCTCGAAAAAGGGCTGCGCCCCATCGTGGTGCTCAACAAAATTGACCGTCCTCAGGCTGATCCCCACATCGCGATCGACAAGGTGCTCGATCTGTTCATTGAGTTGGGGGCCGATGATGATCAGTGCGAATTCCCTTACCTCTTTGCATCGGGCTTGGGTGGCTTCGCGAAAAAGGATCTCGATGAAGAGGGCAAAGACATGCAGCCCCTCTTCGAGGCGATTCTGGATCACGTCCCCCCGCCTGTCGGCGACCCTGAAAAGCCCCTCCAGCTTCAGGTCACCACGCTCGACTATTCCGAATATTTAGGGCGGATCGTCATCGGCAAGATCCACAACGGCACGGTGAATGCTGGGCAAATGGCTGCTCTCGTCACCCGCGAGGGCAAAATCGTCAAGTCGAAGATCTCGAAGCTGCTGGGCTTTGAAGGGCTCCAGCGCATTGAGATTGAGCAAGCCTCGGCGGGCCAAATTGTCGCGATCGCAGGCTTCTCGGACGCCAACATTGGCGAAACCGTCGCCTGCCCAAACGATCCCGAAGCGCTACCCCTGATCAGCGTGGATGAACCCACCCTAAGCATGACCTTCGCCGTAAATGACTCGCCCTTTGCCGGCCAAGAAGGAAAGTTCGTCACCTCTCGGCAACTGCGCGATCGCCTCATGCGCGAGCTGGAAACCAACGTCGCCCTGCGAGTCGAAGAAACCGACTCCCCCGATCGCTTTGCCGTTTCAGGTCGAGGTGAACTGCACCTCGGCATTTTGATCGAAACCATGCGGCGGGAAGGCTACGAGTTCCAAGTATCCCAGCCCCAGGTGATCTTCCGTGAGGTCAACGGCCAGCCCTGCGAACCCTACGAGCTACTCGTGCTCGACGTTCCCGAAGATGCCGTCGGCGGCTGCATGGAACGCCTGGGCCAGCGGCGCGGTGAAATGCAGGACATGCGTGTCACGGGCAATGGGCGATCGACCCTAGAGTTCGTGGTGCCCGCTCGAGGGCTGATTGGCTTCCGGGGCGAGTTCATGCGCCTCACCCGTGGCGAAGGGTTGATGAACCACAGCTTCCTGGAATATCGCCCCCTGAGCGGTGATGTCGAAATCCGCCGCAATGGTGTGCTGATCGCCTTTGAGGAAGGGGTTGCCACCTTCTATGCGCTCAAGAACGCGGAAGATCGAGGGGTGTTCTTCATTACCCCTGGCACCAAGGTCTACAAGGGCATGATCATCGGCGAAAACAACCGCGCCCAGGATCTAGAGATCAACGTCTGCAAAACCAAGCAGCTCACCAACCATCGCTCTGCCACTGGGGATGAACTGGTACAGCTCCAGACGCCAGTGGATATGAGCCTAGAGCGCGCGCTGGAATACATCGCCTCTGACGAGATGGTGGAAATTACGCCCGAGTCGATTCGTCTCAGAAAAGTCTCGAAGAAGCTCGCTCGCCGCTAATTGACGCGCGATCGTCTAGCCCCTCGAAAAGCCCCGATGATTTCCTCATGGAAGTCGTCGGGGTTTCGTGTATCTGGCCTCAGCCTTGCGCGTTGATATCCGTCACCAACATTTGGCTGATGAGCATGGCAAAGATTTCGCCTGCGCGAGCACCATGGTCGGGGAGGGGGGGAATTGATGCTTGATGTAAGGGATGCTGTCCAGCGCTAATAGATGACCTCCTTAGATCAGTTCGGTGTAGGCGGGATCATCTGCGCCATCTCCAACATGGGCGGAGGCGTCGGAGTGTGCGGCGGCATTTTCTGGTTCGCCGGTCGGCGTCATGAGGATGAATTCGGGATCGGTACCATCGGCTTGGAAGGTTGCTAAGTCAAACCAGAAGGTTGTCCCCACGCCAATTTCACTGATCAGGTGAACTTGGCTGCTGTGCTTTTCGATAATGTTTTTGACGATCGAGAGACCTAGGCCCGTCCCCTCTAGGGTATGAACCCGATTTTCAACGCGGAAAAAGCGATCGAAAATGGCGTCTTGGTCTTCCTGGGCAATTCCGATGCCGGTGTCGGCAATCTCTACCCGCACGTAGGACTGAATCGGCGCGATCGCATCTCCCGGCTCTGGCAATTGATAAGCCCGCAGCACCACTCTGCCGCCTGACTCCGTAAACTTCAGCGCGTTCCCCACTAGGTTCACAAACACTTGCAGCAGGAGGTCATAATTGCCCCGCACCGTCGGTAAATCTGGCTCAATGTCGTGCTCTAGGGTGATTTGTTTATCGCGGGCATTGAGTTGATAGGTGCGTAGGGTTTGCTCAATGGGTTGGGCAATGTCTACCCCACAAAACTGATAGCGCCGATTAGACTCTAGCCGCGACAGATCGAGCACATCATTAACCAGCCGGGTTAAGCGATCGGTTTCATGGTTGGCCGTTTCCAAAAACTCGCGCCGTTCTTCTTCACTCAGTTCTGTGCCGTACTCGTGCAGGGTCTCAATAAACGACTTGATGTTGAAGAGGGGCGTGCGCAACTCATGGGAGACATTGCTGATGAACTGGCTCTTGGCTTCGTTCAGCGCCACTTCCCGGGTGATGTCTTGCACCGTGATGGCAATCCCCTTCACATTCTCGCGAGCTTGGTCGAGCACAGTATTCAGCAGAACGCGAATGGTGCGATTGGTCGGCTCGGTGAGGGTGATGCGAAACTCCATCCCCTCCGATTCGCCATTGGCCGCCATAAACAGGGGGCGAGTGAGGCGAGCGCGCACCGCATTGGGGAAGTGTTGCAACCCGTTGCCTTGGTGCAAGTCCTTGCCTTCCCAGCTAAAGATGCGGCGGGCGGTGGGGTTGACTAGGACGATGCGCATCTCGGTATCCATCAAAATTGCACCGTCTGCAATGGTGGAAACCAGGGTTTCGAGCTTGGCTTTTTCCGCAGTGAGTTCTTCGATGTTTTGCTCTTCGTAACGCTCTAGGCGTTCGGCCATGTCATTGAAGCTAAAGATCAGTTCCCCAAGTTCGCCGCCGAGGGGGAGATCAATGCGTTGCCGAAAATTGCCCGAGGCGATGTTTTTCACCCCGGTCAGCAATTCCTTAATGGGCTGGGTAATCGTCAGGGCGTTGAAGACAGCCCCCAGAATCACCATGACCCAAATGGACACGAAGACCGCAACCGTGACATCCCGCGTGAGGTGCGATGAGGCGACGACCGTGGGGTTGGGATTGATCCCAAGGGCGAGGACGCCGAGGTATTTGCCTTCATAGTTAATGGGGACAAAGACATCGGTGACTTCTCCGGCAGGGGTGATGTGCTGACGCACGAAGGGAAGATCGGCGCTTTTGGCGTAGTCTTCGGGCAGTTGCATGCGTCGCCGTAGGGTCAGCGAGTTTTGCACGGCTGCCTCGGAGTAAGGGATGCCAAAGAAAATGGCTCCGTCTTCGTCGGCGTAGAGCATGTAGCGCACGCTGGAGGTGCTCTGGTAGAAGCGGTAGGAAAAGTGGGCAAGTTCTTCGCGATCGCCCCGATAGACCATTGGCGCAACATTGGCGGACAGCAGGAGGCCCAGGTCACGACCAAAGCGCGTGTCATTGATGCGCGCATCCTGCTGAATGGTGTTGACGGCCCAAAAGGTCAGGCCGCTCATCAACAGTGAGACGACCAACGTCGCCCCCGCCATGAGTCGGGTCTGGAGCGTAAAGTCTCCCCACCAACGCACGATGAGTTCTTTGAATCGTCTGAACAGATTGACCAAAACCGTCACCGATCGCTCGGACTCGTTGGGCCTCCGTTGGGGAAACGGCATCAGCTTAGGCAGCTTGCCTACCTGTGGCCTGTGGAAAAAGCCATCCCTGACGTGCCCCAGGATAGCCTCTATTGTGACACGCGGCTCACGGTTCACAACGTTGGGCCCAATGATGAGCCCCCGTTGCAACGAGGGCTCACTGGGCGAAAGTCGTGCCCCTAGGAGTTTGAGCGCACCCGGAAGCCGATGTCGCGGCGGTAGTACATGGTCTCAAACTCAATTTCCGCGATCGCGCGATAGGCCGTCTCCAGAGACGCCTCGAAGCTCTCGCCCACGGCGGTGACTCCCAGCACCCGGCCCCCATTGGCGAGGATCTGCCCCCCCCGCTGCTGCGTCCCCGCATGGAAGACGACGGCCCCCTGTTCCGCTGCGGCATCGAGCCCTTGAATCACCATGCCCTTTTGGTAAGCATCGGGATATCCACCCGCTGCTGCCACCACACAGGTAGCGGTGCCGGGTTCCCATTCGAGGGGCGGAAAATCAGCGAGGCGCTGCTCAACACAGGCCAGCAGCACGCGATCGAGGGGCGTTTTGAGCAGGGGCAGCACCACCTGGGTTTCGGGATCTCCGAAGCGGCAATTGAACTCAATGACTTTGGGCTCCCCGGCAGGGGTGATCATCAACCCGGCATAGAGCACGCCGCGATAGTCAATGCCGCGATCGCGAAGGGCAGCGATCGCAGGTTCCAAAACCGTGGCTTGAATGCGATCCAACAACTCTGGCGGCACCACCGGCGTCGGTGCATAGGCTCCCATACCGCCAGTATTCGGCCCGGTGTCGCCTTCCCCAATCTGCTTATGATCCTGCGCGGGTTGGAGCGGGCGAATGGTGACCCCATCGGTAATCGCCAGCACCGATGCTTCCTGGCCCGTCAGGTATTCCTCAATCACCACCTGCTGACCCGCTGCCCCAAACTGGCCACCAAAGGCTGCCTGCACCGCCGCGATCGCCTCGGCCTCAGTCTGGGCTACCGTCACGCCTTTTCCGGCAGCCAGCCCATCAGCCTTGACCACAATCGGCGCACCCTGGGCTTGAATGTAGGCGATCGCCGCTGCCGCTTCAGTAAAGACCGCCGCCCGCGCCGTGGGAATCCCCGCCGCTTCCATCAGCGCCTTGGCCCATGCCTTGCTGGACTCGATTTGCGCTCCATCTTGATTCGGGCCAAAGACCTTCAAGCCCTGCGATCGCAAATAATCTGCCATTCCCGCCGCCAAAGGCTGTTCTGGCCCAATCACCACCAGCGCCAAGTTATTGACCAGCGCCAACCGCGCAATACCCTCAAAATCATCTAGGGTGAGTGACAAATTCCGACACCTCGGCAGTGCCGCCGTGCCGCCATTGCCCGGCACACACATCACCTCTTGAATCGTGTCGGATTGTAAGAGCTTCCAGGCAAGTGCGTGTTCACGCCCTCCACTGCCAATAACCAAGGCTTTCACAGAACGGTGTAACCTCCGATACCCGTTTTCAGTTTTGCTATTGTCCCATGTTGTCGCCCCAGATCGGGGCTGACCGAGGCAGCATTTTTGTGCCGCGCGTCTGCACCGAAAGCTTGGCCCGCCTCACCCACCGCCGCCAGATGGGTAGAGCCCCTGTTCAAGAGTCAGGCCACTGCGTCACAATGGAGAAACACCACGTCTTTCAAGATTCAGGGATCCCCGCGCGTCTGCACCTCGTCATCAAAATTAACCGGACAACGGTTGGCAGTGCTGGAGTAATTAAGTAGCGGATTGAAACTGGGCCACTTGGCGTCATTCCGCCACTGAAACCGTCACTCCATCTTAGATACGCGACGCAGACGATCGTCGTTGCGCAGTGTTCTGACCTGATTCTTCCTGACGATAGACTTCATCCACCATGACTGAGCGATCGCTGTCCCCGGCAGAGGCCAATTCAGTGTCCGATCTTTCGACCGAACCCCTTGAGACAGATGACCTCAGCCGCGAGCTGAGTGCCCTGCGCCAAGAGGTGACAGAATTGCGCAATGCCATGCGCGATCGCACCCAAGCCTTACAAAAAGCCGAACAGCGGAACCTCGAACTGCGCCAACGGTTTGCCGAGCAAACCGCAGCCCTGCGCGAATCCAACGATACCCTCGTCGCCGAAATCGTGGAGCGCAGCCATGCCGAAGCTGCCCTGCGCGGAGCCCGCGACCAGCTTCAGGCCATCCTCGACGCCGTACCTGGAATCGTGTCGTGGATCAGCGACGACCTCCGATACCTTGGCGTCAACAAGCACCTGGCCAAGACCTTCAACATGCCCGTTGAAGCCTTCATCGGCCAAGACATCGGCTTTCTCCACACCAGCGACGAATTTAACCAGTTCGTCCAAGACTTTTTTCAAAGCAGCCAGCAAGACGCCTACCGCGAAATTTCAGCCCAAGTGGGAGGCATCAGTCGCCGCTTCCTGATCGTGGCCCAAAAATATAACGGTGGCAAAGCCGCCTTCACCGTTGGCATCGACATCACCGAGCGCAACCAAGCCGAAGAAGCCCTACGCCAGGCCGAAGCCAAATATCGCAACATCTTTGAAAACGCTGTTGAGGGCATTTTCCAAAGCACCGTAGAAGGTCGCTACCTCAGCGCCAACCCCGCCCTTGCGCGCATCTACGGCTACACCAGCGCCGACGAGATGATGCTCGAGCTGACCAGCATTCAGCAGCAGCTCTACGTCAACCCCGATCGCCGTCAAGAATTTGTCCAAGCCCTTCAGCAAGCCGGGGCCGTCACCAACTTTGAATCCCAGGTGTATCGCAAAGATGGCAGCGTCATCTGGATTTCAGAAAACGCCCGCGCCGTCTGTGACGATGACGGCGTTCTGCTCTATTACGAAGGCACGGTTGAGGACATCACCAACCGGAAGGAAGCCGAAGCCGCCCTCCAACGAGCCAATGAAGAACTAGAGCAGCGCGTTGCTCGCCGCACCGCCGCCCTCACCGAATCAAACCAGCGGCTTTTGTCAGAAATCCGTGAACGCCACCGGATTGAAGATGCCCTGCGCGCCTCGGAAGCAGAGTTGCGCGCCCTCTTCGCAGCAATGACCGATGTCATCACCGTCTTTGATGCCGACGGGCGCTATCTCAACATCGTGGCCACGAATTCTCAATTGCTCTACGAGCCTGGCAAAGAGCGCGTGGGCCACACCGTCTATGAAGTGTTGCCCCCTTACCAAGCGGGCCTCTTCATGCGGCACATTCAGTTGGCCCTCAATACTCGCAAGCCCGTGCGGCTAGAGTACAGCCTGCCCGTGGGCGCATGGCGACGGGATGAGGATTCCAGCGGTCGTGCCGCATTAGATGATTTTGAAAATACCGCCTGGTACACTGCGATCGTCTCCCCCATGCTCGACAATCGCGTGATTTGGGTGGCTCGCGACATCACCGAAAAACGGCGGGCCGACATCGCCCTTCAACAGGCCGAAGAAAAATATCGCAGCATCTTTGAAAACAGCGCCGAGGGCATTTTCCAGGCCAGCCCCGATGCTCGCTATTTCAGCGTGAACCCCGCCCTCGCCCGCATGTATGGCTACCTCAGCCCAGTGGAACTGATGGGCCAAGTCACCAATATCGATCGCCTGTATGTGGATGAGTCGCGCCGCCGCGTGATGCTGCAACGCCTGCATACTCAGGGTGCAGTGTTTGAATTTGAATCCCAGGTTTATCGGGCCGACGGTCGCGTGATCTGGATTTCTGAGAACGTGCGGGCCGTTCGCGATGACAGTGGGGCCGTGCAATATTACGAGGGCACGGTTGCGGATATCACCCAGCGCAAGCAGGCGGAAGAAGCCCTGCGCGAGAGCCAGCGCACCTTGGCCACGCTGCTGGGCAACTTGGCGGGCATGGCCTATCGACGACTGTGTCAGGCCAATTGGCCCTTGGAGTTTGTCAGCGATGGCTGTTATGAACTCACGGGTTATTCGCCCGCTGACCTGCTGGGGGATGAGGCCCTGCCCTTTGAGGAACTGATTCACCCCGACGATCGCGCCTATGTGCAAGGGGAACTCCAACGCGCCCTGACCCACGGCCATCATTTCCAGATGACCTACCGCATTCTGACGGCAAATCAGCAGGAGAAGTGGGTGTTGGAAAAGGGCATTGGGGTCTTTTCTCGCCACCGGGAGCCGATTGCGATTGAAGGCTTTTTGACGGATATCACTGATCGCAAGGAAATTGAGGAGGCGCTACGGGTTGAGCAGGAGCGATCGGAGCGGTTGCTGCTCAACATTTTGCCCGTCTCGATCGCGGAACAATTGAAGCAAGATGCCAAATCCGTCGCCTATCGTTTTGACGAAGCCACCATCCTGTTTGCCGACATTGTGAACTTTACGCAACTGTCTGGGGCGATGCAGCCGACGGAGTTGGTGGATTTGTTGAACGAAATCTTTTCCACCTTTGACCATTTGGCGGAGCGCCATCGCCTCGAAAAGATTAAAACCATCGGGGACGCCTACATGGTGGTGGGCGGCATTCCCAACCCGATTCCGAACCATACGGAGGCGATCGCGGAGATGGCTCTCGACATGCAAGCCGCGATCGCGCAATTTAAGCGGCAGGATCAGTCACCCTTTAGCCTCCGCATCGGCATCGACACCGGGCCTGTGGTGGCGGGCGTCATCGGCATTCGCAAATTTTCCTACGACCTCTGGGGCGATGCCGTCAACGTCGCCAGCCGCATGGAATCCCAAGGCATTGGTGACTGCATTCAAGTTACGGAAACGGTCTATCACCTGCTGCAAGCTCGCTACGTCTTTGAAGAGCGCGGCATGATTGAGGTCAAGGGCAAGGGCCAGATGAAAACCTACTGGCTGCGAGGACGCCTTCAGGATTAGCGCGCTTCACCGGCTAATACCAGTCCTGTACTTAAACGCGGCACTTGGCCCTCACCCCAACCCCTCTCCCACAATTGGGAGAGGGGCTTTG
>JACYME010000104.1 GCA_015272155.1 Leptolyngbyaceae cyanobacterium T60_A2020_046 | reverse complement strand
ATAACAGCAATCACAAAAATTGGAGCAGTAATCATGGGCAACGTTGGTTAACGTAGGCATAGTGACAACATCCAACAGTGATGCTGATAATTCCTGATAAACCGTGCTGTGCTTCCTTGCCCAGTCAGACACCGCTTGATTTCTCAAGGTGATACTTGAAAACCAGGCTATATCCTTTATGAGTTCCAAGGGCACTGTCGTCCTGATTTATGACAGGGAAATTCGCATCTAGGGGATATTGGCTTTTCTTTGAAAGAATAGACGCAGCGTGCATATTTGAGCCATCAAATTTATAGAGTCTACATAGATCTAGTAGAAACAGGTAGCTGTCACAATTCAGCACTTTCATCTCTTTAGGTTGAGGAGTAGTGGCCCTCTGAAGCTAGAAGCGGCATAGCAAAAGGTCTCAAGGTTGGTGTCTGCTACGGAGTTGTGGGGTGGGCAGCCCGCCCCACCAACTCTATGTAGAGCTATAAAAGCCCAGAGAAGCCAGGATTTGAGTCACGTTAGGGCTTCCTTCATGGGTGACTTTCAGGATTCAATGCCGTGGCTTTTGCCGATCACCCAATGGCGGCGAAAATAGCGGGCCAAGCTTGACTCATTGAGGGTCAGGCAAATGGGACGTCCGTGGGGACAGGTTTGAGGATGACGGGTACGTTGCCAGGTATTCAGGAGATGCTGCATTGCTGGCAGGGTGAGGGGTTGACCGTTGCGAATTGCGGTGCGGCACGCGATCGCGACCATTGCAGTATCCAGATCTCCTCCCAGGCTGATTTCCTCCAGCGCAGCGGCACAATCTTCCCGTGAGGCGAGGGGTTCGGGCACCGTTCGTATCGCCCAGAGTTGGGGGCCAAAGGCTTCGACATCTAGGCCAATACGCTGGAGTTGATCGATTTGCGAGGCTGATAATCCTTTTAAAATTTGGGGGGTGGGAAGCGGCACCAGATACCAGCGATCGCAGAGTGCTTCGTACAACACCCGTTCGTGGGCAATATGTTGTTCAACCAAACATAGACCGGCTGGATGTTCGGCCAAGATGTAGCGGCCATGCACCTGAGCAAGGGCACGCAATCCAGACGGATTGGACGCTGAGGCTTCTTCAGGAACTTGCTGTCCATAGTGTGCCGGGGGCTCAGCCAGGGTAAGCAGTTGAGTCAAGCGCTGCTGGTTGGCGTGCTCGCCCCAAACCTCTCCATCATGCCGAAGCACTGCATGGATTCCAGCTTTGAGTGCGTCACAACAGCGGTCTAGGTGGCGGAGATAAACCTGGGACTTATCGGGGGCACGATGCCAATCAATTTGGCTGGGCGGCACGTGAAGGTGAACGAAGGCGACGGGATAGCGATCGCGGGGTAAGGATCGTCGCAAAAGAACAACACAGGATTCCTCTAGCTCAGGCAACGCCACAGGTCGCCCATTAAGGGCAAAAATCAGGCCATCAGGACGCCGTCGGTGGCAGCGATCGGGTAGGCCCAACAGGAGATACAAGCTGGCGGATCCGGCCTCTGGCAAGTCAATGACCTGGGTGGTTTCTCGCAGATCGGTAACGTGAATTCGGCGAAGAATCTGCGGGAGGCAATGCAGGGCAGTCTTTCCGGGCCAAAGGGTAAACCAGGGCCGGCCATCGAGGGTAGCCTGCCACGTGACGGTCGGATGGCACACACTCAAGCGCTGAACGATTGCTTGAATGGCGCGGGTCTGTTGTGGCACGGTCGGGGCAGCAGCCTGTCGCGCTGGCATGGGGTAGAACAAATCCTCAACCAGCGCGCGCGTTCCAGGTGCCATCGGCACTGGCGTGACGGTATTTGGACGGCCTTGGCGATCGCAGGTCATACAGTAACCTAATTCCGCCGTATCTTGGGGACGACTGCAAATTTGCAGTCGCGACAGCCGACTCAGACTATGCAATGCTTCACCCCGGAAGCCTAGACTGTGAATGTTCCACAAGTCATCGCGGTGGGCTAGCTTACTGGTGCTGTGGGGCGCAGCAGCCTGGCGGAGATCAGACAAGCTCAATCCGCAGCCATTATCGGTCACTTGAATGCGCCAAGGCTGAGATCGGACCTCCAATACAATGCGCGAGGCACCAGCATCCAACGCGTTTTCCACCAGCTCACGCACCACTGCCGCAGGAGAATCAATTACCTCCCCTGCGGCCATGAGCTGCACAACCTCGTGCGGCAATGCCTGAATGATGTTGGTCATTCGCGATTGCTAGACCCTGATAGTCCGCTGTTGTCTATTCTGGGCGCAGTCATTACTTTGAGCCAGAGCCCTATCCTAAGACAGTTCGGGCTCTTGCCCCTAAGGCTGACCAGCGCAGCCATCCTGACCAAAGGACAACGTTATCATCAACGGACAATACCCCTCAGGATATTCGGGGGCTTGCGCAATCCAGCTCCATCCTTTTGAGGCAGAAGACGAGCGCAACCCAGAAACAGAAATTCTGTTTCTGATTAGACCTCACTGCTAAGGAAGCTACAAGTTGAACGAACCAATAGTTGCAATTGCATTCCTCCAGGCGGAATCAATGCCAACAACAAAGCCCCTAGAGGATTTGAGACAGGAATTTCTGTGTCCGCTCTTCTTGGGGGTTATTGAAAAACTCCATCGGGGTGTTTTCTTCAACAAGCACGCCCCCATCCATCAACACCACGCGATCAGCGACCTCGCGGGCAAAACCAACCTCGTGGGTCACGCATACCATCGTCATGCCTTCTTTGGCCAGAGTGCGCATCACATCCAAAACCTCGCGCACCATTTCGGGGTCTAGGGCAGAGGTCGGTTCATCAAACAGCATTACCTTGGGCTGCATCGCGAGCGATCGCGCGATCGCCACCCGCTGTTGTTGACCGCCCGAGAGTTGCCCCGGATACTTGTGGGCCTGTTCAAGAATTCCCACACGATCCAACAGTCGCATTGCCACTTCCTCGGCCTTTGCCTTTGGCCAGCGACGCACCCAAATTGGCGCAAGGGTAACATTTTGGAGCACCGTCAGATGAGGAAACAGGTTGAACTGCTGAAACACCATCCCCACCTCTCGGCGAATCGCCTCGATATTTTTCAAGTCGTGGGAAATCAGAATGCCATCGACTTCAATGGATCCTCGCTGATAGGGCTCCAGCGCATTAAATGTGCGAATGAAAGTCGATTTTCCCGAACCGGATGGCCCCATCACCACCACTACCTCGCCCCGGTAAACCGTTAGGCTTACGCCCTTCAACACATTGAAGCCGTTGTCGTACCACTTCTCGACATCTTTCGCGACGATTACAGGCTCATTACCGGTGGTATCAATCTGGGCAGCTTCAGTTTGAATCTGTGTCATGGGTTTAGTCTCACGATACTGAGGTTTAGCAACGGAACGATTTAAGGTCGTCCATTCTGAATCCCCATTGTGGGGAAGTATGCCCGCCCTGGGATTTTTATCAGAAGCGATCAAGCAACAATAGCGGCCTAAAATGAGCCTGCTGCATGGGCAATGCGCCCTAAGGCTTTGTACTATTGTGACTTAACCTTAAAAATAGTCGAGACTTGCTGCTGTCAACTGTTACACGACGCGATCGCTTCTCCTCAAAACACAACGATCTTAGTGAGTCGTATTGAGCTTTTGCTCCAGCTTTCGACTCCCCAAAGACATGGCGTAGCAGAAGACCCAGTAGATAATCCCCAAAAAGAGATACATCTCGGCATATCGCCCCAAGTATGCAGGGTTTGCCAACACAGAGCGACCCATCCCCAAAAGTTCAGCCAGTCCCACGATCGCCAATAACGTCGTGTCCTGAAATAAGCTAATGAACTGCCCCACAATCGCAGGGATCGCAATCTTGAGTGCTTGAGGCAACACGATCAACGTCAGCGTGAGGGGTGTATTCAGACCAAGAGATGCCGCCGCTTCTTGCTGGCCTCTGGGCACGGCCTGAAGGCCAGCGCGAACATTTTCAGCCAGGTAGGCCGCACTGAATAAAGACAATGCAATGATGGCGCGCACAACCCGATCGGGTCGCGCCCCCTCAGGCAAAAATAGCGGAATCATCACCTGGCCCATAAACAGCAGGGCCACCAGCGGAACTCCGCGAACCAGCTCAATGTACGCTGTGGCTAACCACCGCACCACAGGCAATTCGCTGCGGCGACCCAGGGCCAAAATCATCCCCAGCGGGAAGGACAGGGCAATGCCACTAATGGCGGTGAATAGGGTTAAGACTAAGCCGCCCCAGTCGTTGGTGGAGATGGTGCGCAGCCCCAAACCACCGCCAATCAACCACAGGGCCACAAAGTACGAGACAAACCAGAGGAGGGAGATGAGCTGCCCTGCGATCGCGAGTTTGCGACCGACCAAACGCCCCACCCAGGCCATCACCGCCACAATGGCGACCATTGGCAACAAAATCATACTGCTGGGTCGAGTCGCGGGAAACACTACAAAAAAGGCACTCACCACCGCAATGCCGCCAAGCACCCATGGGCTAAAGAGGCGCGACAGATTACGCGCAATAATGCCCCAAGACAATCCAGCCAGCGTACACACAACCCCGAGCAGGGTCCAAATGCGCCAATACTGATTGGATGGATATGTCCCCGACATCAACAGCCCGATGTTGTTGGGGATCAGCAGCCACTGCGCCTGGATGAAGGCCCAAGTTATCAGGCGAAATCCAGCAAAGCCAAGCACCGAGACGATGATGAGGGTCAACAGGCTATTGAACCAATCACTAAAGAGATGCTTACGTGCCCACGCGATCGGGCCGATTTTTGCCCCGGCGGGTGGCCCCGCAGAAAAGGAACCAGAGGTCGTTGTGGTCATGGCTTAACGCTCCTTAAACTGCACCGCTCGGTTGAGCTGATTCATCACCAAGGTGATGATGAGGCACATTACCAAATAGGTTGCCATCAGCACCAGGAAAACCTCGACCGGACGCCCCGTTTGGTTAAAGGTCGTATTCGCGATCGAGTAAATCTCAGGAAATGCTACGGCAAAGGCAAGGCTAGAGTTCTTCGTGAGGTTCATATACTCACTGTTGAGGGGCGGAATAATCACCCGCATCGCCTGGGGAAAGACAACTAAACGCATGACTGATGGAGCCGGAAGCCCGAGCGATCGCGCCGCTTCCCACTGCCCCTTAGATACGGACTGAATTCCCGCCCGTACAATCTCTGCCACAAAGGCTGAGGTATAGAACACCAGCGCTGAGAGAGACGCCACATATTCTCGCGAGAGCCGCAGCCCACCGACTACGCCCCCCCCTTCAACCTCTTCAGGGATGCGCCAATTGAGCCCAAACACCACAATCGCGGCTACGAGTACGCCAAGGCCTATCAATCCATAGAGCTGAGGTTTGCCGCCAGTTGCTGTCGCGACTCGAATTTTGAGATGCCACTGCCATAGAAAAAATGCAGCGATCGCCCCAACTATCACAACCCCCACCCCAAACAGCGCGAGCTGTGCTGTCGCAGGCCAAGGAATATAGACTCCCCGGTTATTCAGGTACACTATTCCCACAAAGCTGATCTGATTCTCCGGTCGAGGCAAATTGCTATAGACCGCAAAATACCAGAAAAAGAGTTGCAGCAGCAGCGGCACATTGCGCACCAGACCGACGTAGACTCGGCTGAGCTTATAGAGCAACCAGTTTTGAGAAAAGCTTGCAACCCCAGCGGCGACGCCGACCACCGTCGTCAGAGCAATGCCTGCAACCACCAAGGTAAAAGTATTAGAAAAGCCCACTAGCAAAGCTTTCCAGTACGGGTCATTGGGCAAATAGCGAATCGCACTTTCGCCAATGCTGAAGCCCGCCGGGTTACGCATAAAGTTAAACCCAAAGGCTGTGCCTCGGCGCGTCAAGTTCGCATTCAGGTTGCCAATGAAGAAAGCGATCAGCAGCAGCACAACCAAGGCTGTTATCACCTGGAAAGCAATTTTCCAGAAACGCTCGTCCCGAAGCACCCGCTTCAGACTGAGTTTTTGAGTATCGTCCGAATGACTGACCATTGACTTGAGTTCAGCAATGTCGGGGGAAACAAAAGTTCAACAAAATCTAAACTAGGACATCCCAGAAGCAAAGCTCAGGGTAGGGGCCGCATACTTGCTCATGCTGCCTAGAACCATAGAGCACAACAAACCCTTAAGAAAGTTGGATTAGCTACCGGCAAGCCATCAAGGCAAAAAACCCTAAAACCTCAACCCGATGTAGCGCTGGCAATTCACACAGGCACTACACCGGGCATCTAGGGCTGTCACGATCGCGTCATCGCCGCGATCATGACTTCAAAATCGCCGAACTTAACGGAACGGCGGCGCATAGAGCAGGCCACCATTCGTCCACAGGTCATTCAAGCCACGTTCTAAGTTGAACTCAGACTCAGAACCTAGGTTGCGCTCATAGATTTCGCCATAGTTACCCACATGGGTCACGACGCGATACATGAAGTCATTTGGCAAGCCCATATCCGTCCCCAGAGTGCCTTCTTCTCCAAGGAAGCGGGCAATGTTGGGGTCATCGCTGCCTAGAAATTCCTCAACATTCTCTGAAGTAATGCCAAATTCTTCAGCCTGGATCAAACCAAAAGTGACCCATTTCACCACATCAAACCATGCGGAATCGTTGTTCACCGTCAAGGGGCCAAGGGGCTCCTTAGACATCGTGACTTCGAGCAGCGTGTGCTCATCAGGGTTTGGCAGCGTGCTACGACGGGCAATCAACTGTGATTTATCAGAAGTTATCCCCTCGCAGCGGCCCTCATCATAGGCCGCATAGGCTGCATCCGCATCCTGGAAGACCACGGGTTCAAACTCAACCCCGAGACGACGCATTTGATCAGTCAGGTTAAGCTCGGTGGTTGTCCCGGTTTCCACGCACACCGCCCGACCAGCAAAGTCTTCGAGGTCAGTAATCCCACTATCGACACGCACCATCATGCCTTGCCCATCGTAGAAGGTCGTCGGCGCAAACTCCATGCCAACACTGGTATCACGGCTGATCGTCCATGTCGTGTTGCGGGAGAGCATATCCACCTCACCGCCGGACAGCGCCGTAAAACGCTCAGTGGAATCCAACCGCCGGAACTCAACAGCATTGGGATCGTCAAACAGCGCTGCCGCCACCGCTCGGCATACCTCTACATCCAAGCCAGAGTAGGCTCCACTTTCATCTACGAAACTGAAGCCTGGGATGCCACCATCAACGCCGCAAATCAGTTGCCCACGACTGAGCACGGTCTGGAGACGGCTGGCACCGCCCGAGGTTCCCGGCCCACCATCAGATGCGGTATCTGTTGAGCCACCACAGGCGGCGAGGGTCAGAGCTGCAGCCAGCCCCAGAAAACCCCATTTCTTCATTACCATCACACCTCACTACATGCTTGATATCGACTCGATTCAGGGAGCTTTGCGTATCAAAAATAAGCCCCTATTACGCAGAAACGCTTCACTTGGCTCAACATTCCAACGCTTGAAGAAATATTTTTGCATTACAGAATACATTTTGGTGCTCTGCTTAGCTTTCCTTTAGACTCGGGCCGATGAGACGCCGGTGGATTTGGGAATGCTGAGGGGCTATGAATCGCACGACGATGTCGCAGGACATTGCGATCGCCGAGTTCATTTGCGGCGTTGCTGATTCCCAGGATGAATTCTCCACCCTGTGGGAAGCCGCAAATCGTCTACATCCCAAACCCTGCTCCTTGGGGAGAAGGGCTTAAAAGGTAGTCTCCCTCTCTCCTTGGGAGAGGACTAGGGTGAGGGGCTCGGGAGTGTTCATCTCCAGATGTAGCCACGCCTCATTTGCTTTATTCTTCAAGCTGTGGCGCACGTTTGGCATGAACTTGACGGGCTCAATATTCAGCCGCGCATTGAAATTTGCAGGGTGTGTTTCAGGACTGAGCAACTTGACGGATCAGCGGCAGCCGAGCCCGAATGTAGCAGCGAACGATATCGGTTTCAGCCGAGTTGAGGGGTTGTTGCCCCGAGAGTTGCTCTAATAGCCAATGCACAAGACTGGTATCGTCGAGGCCGAGCAAGAGTCCACTTTGGGAGCCTTCGACGAGTGACCACAACTGACGCAGCAGATAGGGGTTCATACGCTCCACACTCTTAAGGTTTCCTTTAGGTTTTACCCTTAGCATTTAGGTTACTGCACGAGCTAGGGTCTTGCACGGTTTAGACGTGATTGTTTATTTCTCTGGAGCGTTACAGCGGTGATCGCGAGACTCCAGGGGGCTCAACATATCTAGGGGAAAGGAATCTGGCAATTGTGACAAACGGTGCTATTGTGTTACGCCTTTCAACAAACTGAAAGGATCTTAAGAGTCTAGGGAGTACCGCGATCGCGATGTCACATCAAGCCTCTGCAGCGCAGACACCCCAGCCGGGCGAGCAGTGTCTCCCTTTATCGCATCCTCTTGACCGTGCTCATCAGCACTAATCCACAACCTCTGAGACATCCAGCAGCATTGGGTTGAGCAACGCATCAAAACGATCGCTGCGTCTATCCCGCTGTTCTAACATGACAAAAACCGCAACAATGGCCCCTATCACCATCATCAACCCCAGTGAAATGTAGACCTGTTGACGCATTTGACGACTCATTTCGCGACAAATGGCCTCAAATTCCGGGTGCTGAATGGGAGACTCGTTGCTCATGAAATCACCTGTACTGTAAATCTCTGCCCCAAACTACAACAGTGCAAAAAGAGAATCGGCTTCAGATTTTGAAGCGCAGCATAGATCTTCGCACTGACGAACTCTAGGGCGGAGGCAGCACCGCTGTGATCGCCCGTTTCCCAGGCAGACCAATGGGGGAATGCGCCACCGCAGCGATCGCTGTAATGTATTCGCTCATCCCTTGTCCTCGCTGGGTCATGTTTAGCGCCTGCCGTCGAGATTCAGTCAGCGGATTGTACCTATATCAAGTTAATTTTCTCGACATCACCTTAACGAAAGATTTTTCCCGATTTCGATGTCCCCAGCGAAACGACGCTGGGTTGGAGAGAAGGGAGTGTCGTTTCGCTGGAATGCCCATATCAGAACAGCGCTAGGGAAAAACGACTCATCAACGGAGATTAGTCTGGCGCGATCGCTCACCATTAAGAACCACAAATAAAAAACACAAACCAACAGCCTTTGTTGAAAACACTTGTTGAAAACATGGGGATAGGGTACCCAGACTCACAGCAGAGTTTTCGAGCACAGCCGCTTTTTTCGTTGGCTCAGCTTTCATCGGCTCAGTCAGCGCACCAATCAGCGCATCAAGGGGTCGCTATAAAATTGGGCGAGCCTCACGACTATGCCCGCCCACTGATGATCGTTCCTGATGATGATCGTTCTTGAGATTGAGGCTCCCCAATTGAGGATCGATTCAGTCTTCGTACATACGAGCCTCAGGAGCCTCGGGATTTTCCTCAAGATACTGGTCAAAGTTACTCTTCTTCGGGATTTGGTGCTGGTGAGAGATCTCAGCCTGCATTTCCTCAACCACATCCCAAGCGGCTGCACACTCTGGGGCATCTTCCCCTTTGTCGGCACAAACAGCACGGGCATACTCGCGCGCTTTATCAAGTTCCGATTGAAACGGCTTATCATCAACGCTCATTGCAAATCTCTCCAGAGGGATGACGGGCTAAATCTGATCATGTCGTGATTGATCCCTCCTGTTTGTGCTTTGAGCGACAGCGCGATCGCAGGAAATGCGCGGGTAAGAATCTGGCATGGATTGCCCCGACCTTTTTTAGTCCCGATCTTTTTCAGGGATTCTGACTAAAGTTGATGCTAGCCCAGTGATGCAAGTCCTGTGCTTCTTTCTATCGCTTTATTGAGCGTTTCGACGAGGAGGTGATTTTCGATTTCCCCTGCCCTTGCTGAAAGAGTGCCTCGGAATGACTCAACCCCAGGATCTTCGATGTTGACAGCACCAACGCGATCCAGCATCCACTGCCCTGCCCTAATTTCCCCACATGCTTAACCTGTGAAACAGCCTTGCGATCCCCTTCGGCGTCTTGGTCAGCACCTCCAGCGAACCTTTCACCAACCGTCATTTCGAATTGCATTGACGGGTACCCGTCGTGTTATGGCTAGCCGGAGCCGTGGGACTTGTGGGCTACCTTTCGCTGCGCAACGGAGCGCGCGCCGTGCAGGATTTAGCCTCTCAGCTCCGCAGCGAAATTTCGGCTTGTATTCAGGGCCAATTGCAGGGATACCTTGGCGATCCCCACGCTATTAACCGCCTCAACGCCACCGCCTTTGCTAACGGTGATTTGGATATTGAACGGGTTCGCTATGGCGAACACCTAATTGTTTCAACAAATGAAAATCTATCCCTCGATCGCATTTATCTGTTGTGGGAGTGCGCGATTGGGGGAGTTTTTTGGCATCTTGCGATCGTCCAATACTGGCGAGCTCACCCTGTCGTACAGCAATACTGGCAACAATTTTCTGCACAAGTTCTACAGCCTAGACGTGCGTGGCTATCGTCAACACTGGCAAACTCAAGCCAACAAGCGCTACGACTCCCGCGAGCGCCCCTGGTTTACCGCAGCCCTCAGTGCCGAAGGCCCAATTTGGACGGATGTTTACCTGGCCTTTGCGACCGGACTTCCTAATGTGACAGCCAGCCTGCCCGTGTATGCGACAACTCAAGCTCAGCACCCTAAATGCCTTTGAAGCAGGAGTGTGCGCCTATGGCGATCGCGAGGTTGAAACCGCCGCACAGCAGTTTGAAGCCGTTCTGGCCATCAACCCCGCTGACAAAACCGCACAGCGCTATCGCCAGCGCCTCCAAATCCTCAAGGAAGACGGCATTCCCTCCGACTGAAGCAGCATTTGGGCCTTTCATCAAAAATCAGAACTCTGAGCCACCCTCTAGACCCTTTAGGACAGAACCCCGGTTTCTCCTCGGTAATTCGCCCCATCTCGTGCATCAGCCTTGGAAGAAACCGGGGTTCTCGCCATTCTGTACCAGTGCCTTAGACCAAAAGAAAAGATTCGTCATCGCTCGTTCCCAACAGACTGCTAAATTGAACACATCCATCAGCACGAGTTCACGACGCCCTAGGCCCCCTCGTCTTGAATCTGGAGCGGCTGAATCGGCGGCGGGGGCTGGAGCCGAAGTCGGCGCTGCCACGGATAAAGCACTGCCCCTTCTGGCGCGATCGCAGTCTCCCCTGGCGTGTGCTGGGCCTGTAACTCAGCCAACTGACTTTTATAGTAATCACGCTCTGCCGCCAGCATTTGACACCGCTGCTTGAGCTGAGTTTGCTGGGCAAACTGTGCCGACAACGCCAGCTCCAACTCATGAATGCGCAACTGTTGGCTTTTGATCGTATAGCGCAGCGCACCCAAGTCAATTTCTGGAAACCCATTCAACGGATCAGTCTGAGCAGGTTCAAATTCTGCCCCTGAAGATAGCGATGGCTGTCCCACCGGAGAAGCAGCGGGATCAGGCAGGGGCGCAATTTCCTCAACCAAAGGCATGAGTTGGCTGATATCGCCATGATATTGCGTCAACACCGACGCCAGCGCATGGATATATCGATGGGCAGTTTGATATTGGCTACTCAGGCTAATGGTGACCGATCGCGCCATCATCACCTCCGCTTCCAGCTCTAGGCGCTGGGCATCCGCCGAAATTTCTAGGGTCTGCCAGTCCTGACAGTGATCGCGCAAATGCTGCAAATAGGTTTGCAGCTCAGCTTCGCTTTGTTGAAGCTGAAGCTGAAGCCGATTAAGCAAAATTTGCTGATTATCAACAAGATGATCCAGGCGATCGCGCACCGTTTGCAGCAATTGCGCCTGCGAGGCTGTCAAGTTCGTAAGCTGCGCCTTGAGGTGAGTAATCGCCTGTTGTTGAACGTTGGTATATTTCTCAGTCTTGACAAGCTGGGACTCTAGCCACTGACGTTCTTCCGCCTGCGATCGCAGCTCTTCGATTGAATACAGGGCTTGATCGAGCGCCTGCTGTAGTAGACACACACGCTGAACGAGCTTGAAATCAAGGGAGCTATCTTGATGCATAACACTGAGAGAAACCTCTCGAATGGGGCATGTTCAGCAGTGCCCCATACTTTAACAGAGGTGCCTGAGTCTGCGCTGTTCAGTGCATGACACCTCGTCCCGAGAGAGATAATTCTTTACAGCATTCGGGGATCAGGCAAGCCCTTCTCAAATCAAAAGCCCTGGCATCAAACAATTTCAGCCCTAAATCAGTTTGTCAGCATGGGCATGGGCATGTCATAACCGAATGATGCGCCCCAGCGCTGAACCAAGCTGACTGTGACCGGAGGCCGTGAACTGGGGGGCACCGTATCAGGTAAAACTGTCCGGCATTCGGTTCCAGACACGCTGTGAACCTTGCACCGTACCCCTTACTCCCCGTTCCTTAGGGCACATTATCAATTGATGTTGAAAGGCTTGCCCAACCGAGATTAACCCGCCTGCCCTCGCGACAGTGCTAGGGGCCATAACACAGCCATGACCGGGGCTCTGAATTGAATTGATGGCAGCCCCTAGCCATCGCCGATAGGGGGGATCGTTGCGCCGCTCTCTACTGGGCTTGATGGGCCGAGATTTGATCCGCTAACAACGCCGCCAACTGGCTCAGAGTCGGGTCTTCCGCCTGGGCCGCAAGAATGGCCTGAAAGGTTTTGACCAGCGACCAATTCACTGAAGCGCTGTCTCTCACCCCCTTGGTGGCCGCGTAGTAAGCAATCTCGGGCGGTACGTCGAGTTCTTCGGTCTCCCCGGTCAGCAGGTGCGATCGCGTTTTATGCCACGACACAATACGACCCCTCAGCGTGAT
Organism: Leptolyngbyaceae cyanobacterium T60_A2020_046; assembly: GCA_015272155.1. GTDB lineage: Bacteria > Cyanobacteriota > Cyanobacteriia > Phormidesmidales > Phormidesmidaceae > JACYME01. The sequence continues at coordinate 659 of JACYME010000104.1, read as the reverse complement.
TTGGAACCAGGTGATTGTGTCTCCTGTTTTTTCAATAATCACGTCAAAATATGGTTCTCGCCCCTGATACCACAACCGTTGATGAGTGCCGTCTTCGTCTTGCTCGGCCTTCATCCAAGATGGGTTAATCGGGCGCAACGATGCACCGAGTGTTTGAGTGGTGGTGGGATCTAAGTTCATGCTTAACGGATAAATCGCAAATCGGGCAGCGGGACAACTGAGCAAGACGAGACGTTACTTCATCCATAGAAAAGGGACAAAAGCAGGATTTTTAATCTTGATTAAGTCCCTTGACGGGCTCCACAGGAAAAGGGGCGTTGCTGCACCTGGGGATGAACGCTCCCGAGCCCCTTACCCTAGCCCTCTCCCGAGGGGAACCTGCCTTTTAAGCCCTTCTCCCCAGGGAGAAGAAGGGTTTGGGATGAGGGGAATTCCTCCTGGGAATCAGCAACGCCGGAAAAGGGATCGCGGAGCCCCGCACAGAGGCATCCCGCCCCGGAAAATTCAGCTCGCTTTTCTCCCCCTAATGTATCGCGCGGCTTGTTGGGGCGGGCTATCCCGATTCTCACAGTCTCCCGCCTACCCACCGTTGAACAGCGTTGCCCCGGCATCCCCCATAAAAATAAGGGACGCGGCAACCCCCCGTCCCTTAAACGATA
>JACYME010000214.1 GCA_015272155.1 Leptolyngbyaceae cyanobacterium T60_A2020_046 | reverse complement strand
ATTCTGAAGCTCCTCAAGCTTTTTCTGCACGGCGTCACGCTTAGACATCAACTCTTCTACGGTGCTGTGATAGGACGCCGAGGCATCTGCCTTCGCCTGGGCTGCCTTGGCCTTGTACTCATCCAATTGAGCGTTGATTTTTTCAAGCTGGGCTTGCACCTTTTCTTGGTACGCTTTGCGAGTATCGGAATTAGATGCGGGGACTGTCATAGGACACCTCTAGTTAACAAAAAACATCCTGAGATCTGCCGGGTCATTTTAGTGACCCTGAATGGAGCAGCTTACCAGAAGAAATAAGGTCGAGAGTTTTTGGAGTTATGAAATCAGTGAGATAAAGCTTTGCCCAGTGATAAGCTCGATGGCTAGTAGCAGAACAAAGCCCAGCATGGCTGCACGACCATTGAAGGTTTCGGCGTACTGCGTAAATCCAAATCGCTGCTGCTGTTGCACGTAAGCTGGTGGTGTGACGGGATAGTTGTTGACTAGCCCCTCTTGGTCAACGGTGTAGCCATCTGTCGTTCTCAAGCGATCGCGACCTTGGGCCTCACGATTCTCGGTTGGAACCTCGTTTGGCGGTTCACTGCCTTCTCGTTGAGCGCGGGCAGCAACCTCAGCAGGCTTGAGCTCACTCCCGTCGCTAATTTCAGTATTTCGGAGTTCATTTGGGATCTGGATATTCTCCATGCATCACCTCACTGCGTTCAACAAAGCACATGCGATCGCGATCAAATCGGATTTGAGAATCGCATTTGCAAACATTTGAAAACGTCTTTAACGGGAAGTATAAAACGTTGTTGTCTGCAGTGCTTATTTGCACCGTACCAGGGATTTGGAGGAATGTCTAGGGGGGTGGAGAAACTCAACCCCATAGACAGACATCCCAAAACGATGGTCTATTCCCATTGACAGAGCGCCTCTGAAAAATACGCCTATCACAGGAAATACAGCTAATTTGCTGTGAAGAGAAAAAATGATTTGCTGTTCCGAATTCCGATGGACGCGGGACTGAAGGCGAGAATTGATCAGCGGATGTGCCCAGTCGCGCCCGCCAAGCGCCAAGCATCGAACGGCGGCGACAACTTTGCATGGGCAATCGCCGGGTGCGGAGAAAGAAATCTGCACGTGCCCTTGGTGCTGGCGACCGTCCATCGCTGAAACAGGGGTCGGATCTGCTGAGCACTGGATGCAACACACTGGCAACATCGCTACGGCATGATTCACGGGTGAATGATCGGTTGCGGATGAGTGGTGCTGCTGTGGCGAGTCTTTGCGTATCCCAGTGCAACCGTCAGGACTGAGCGATATCGTGATAGACCCGTTGGTGAGGACGTTGAAATTGCCGGGTGGATGCCGATTGCCATGGGCATGACGGCTTGGGTACGACGGCTTGGAATTGTCCTGCGGTCGCGGGTGACGACGATACCTTTAAAAAGAAATTGCCTGACCCCTTTAAGCCCCCAGGGTCAGGCGACTCACCTGTAAGGACGCTTTCCTTGCAGAGCGCCTCTATCATCCAAAATTGCCCCCTATGGATGAAGCGTAAGCTCCGCGCGCGTTCTCCAGAATTAGAATCATTGTCGTCAGTTCCTGAAGCTGCGGCGTCGCGATTTCCACGCAACCTAGGGGGGAGGGTTTCAAAGGGCGATCGCAGAGATCCGTAGATTTACGCTGTTAGCACCTGCGATCTACTCTGCACCAGGGGCAGAGGAAGAACTGCCAAAGTTCGGGGTGAGAAAGGCCACTAAGAACCCAATTGCAAACCCTGCAATGTTGCGCGTGAGCGGAATCCAGTCACTGGTTCGGGTAACCACAGGCCCAATGCCAAAGGCGACGAACAGAATCCCCCACAGGGGCGAAAAAATCAGCACCCACTGCCAGGCGAATACTTGCCCAGGCTTACGCGGATGGGCTGCAAACCCACACACAACACCTCCCACAACTGAGGTGACTAAGGTCAAAATCCACTGCTCTTGAGGCAGCCCGGGCACCACGGCGCAGCCCCCTTGGCGCAGGCAAACCTTAATTGAATCGAGGGCGTCGATGATGGCCCGATCTTCGCCATTTTCACGAACGAAGAACTGGTTGCCGTAGCGGGTTTGCAGCTCAATCCAGAAGGTGCGCGGCAAGAGGTCATACAGGGCATCCCCAACGCTGAAGTTCAGCAGGTTGCCGCCGCGCGGATCTGCTACAAGCATGACGCTGTGATCATCCAAGCCCCAGAAGTCCTTCACAGCGCGGCCTGGAGTCCGTTCATACTGAGTCAAGACTCGCAGCTTCCAGCCGGTTTCGTCTTCAAAGGCTTGAAGTTGCTCGTTTAACTGCTCTTCTTCAACGCTGGTCAGCGACTTGGCGAGGTCAATGATGAGGGTGGGTTCGTCGGGCAACAAATCGGGATTGTCGTAGGCGATCGCGGCAGGGGTTGCCATTACCCAAACCATTGCGGATAAAAGCCCCGCCATGAGCCAACGCAGCGATCGACCCCATTGAGCAGAATGAACCAAAGTACCCATAGATTACGACACCGTTTTCGCCAGAGAAGTTCAAAGTCTGAGAACCCAATGGTGAAGTGCTCTAGGCCTGCCGGGACACCGCGATCGCGCCTTGCGAGGCCAACTATCACACCCCAGGGTTTACAGATGTTTACCTTATTCTAAGGGAATTCGTCAGAATCGCTCACATTGGAGGCAGACATTGGCAGGTGCTCGCCACCGAACACTCCAGGTTTGGCGCTCCTTGGAGGGTTGAGGGTACGGAAGCTGGAAAACATGCTGGCTAAGGGATAATCCCTGCAAATCATTTCTGTAACGGTATCGAGATTCGGAGTCAGGCGTCGGCGGAAATCGCGACCGTTTACCCAGCCTGAGATCGCTCCCCATACTTGTCCTGAGGTTCGGCATCAAGAATTATGAACCTAGACGAAATCCGTTCGTACTGAACTCTTCAGGAGCCTCCCGAAATGCTAATTCTCCGGTGATATTTACGACATACACCACGTTATGGGTCGCTACGTTGACGCCGAGCCCTATCCCTATCCCTACAACGGTGAACTCCGTCCCGATAACACTGCCCTCATCGTGATTGACATGCAGACTGATTTCTGCGGCGAGGGAGGCTATGTCGACAAGATGGGGTATGACCTTTCTCTGACCCGTGCGCCCATTGAGCCCTTAAAGCGGTTGCTGGGTGTTATGCGATCGCTTGGCTACACCATCATGCACACCCGCGAAGGCCACCGCCCCGATCTTTCAGACCTGCCCGAAAACAAGCGCTGGCGATCGCGGCAAATTGGCGCAGGCATCGGAGACCCCGGCCCCTGCGGCAAAATTCTCATTCGTGGCGAGCCCGGTTGGAACATCATCCCCGAGCTTGCCCCCCTCGACGGCGAGATTGTGATTGATAAACCCGGCAAAGGGGCATTCTATGCCACAGACCTAGACCTGCTCCTGCGTCGGTTGAGCATCCAAAATATTATCCTCACGGGCATCACCACCGACGTCTGCGTTCACACCACCATGCGCGAAGCCAACGATCGCGGCTACGAGTGTCTCATGTTATCGGACTGCACCGGAGCAACCGACTACGGCAACTACCTCGCCGCCCTCAAAATGATCACAATGCAGGGCGGAGTGTTTGGAGCCGTCGCCACCTCTACAGACTTTATCGAGGCGATTCAGCGCTAACCCCTATGGACACGGCAACCCTCCACAAACCCCCCGCTCTCGGACGTCCGCCCCAGCTCGACGTTGTCGAGATGACCAAACGCTTTGGCAGCTTCACCGCCCTAGACCACGTTTCCATGACCCTGCGCCCTGGCAGCCTCCATGCTCTTTTAGGCGAAAACGGGGCAGGCAAGAGCACCCTGGTGAAATGTGTAATGGGCTTTTATCGACCCACTTCGGGCCAAATTCTGATCGATCAACAGCTCCAAATCATCCACAGTCCCAAAGATGCCCACGCCTGCGGCATTGGCATGGTGTACCAGCATTTCACCTCAGTGCCCGCCATGACCGTTGCTGAAAATCTTGTATTGTCCCGTTATGACGACAAAACGGTCATCAATTGGAAGCAAGAGTTGGCGGAACTGCGGGCCTTTATGGAAAGTGCCCCTTTCCATGTCGATTTGGGAACTCCGGTCGGACAGTTAGCCACTGGACAAAAGCAGAAGCTCGAAATTCTCAAACAGCTTTACCTCAAGAGCCGATTGCTGATTTTGGATGAGCCAACCTCCGCTTTGACCCCCGGTGAAGCGGATGAAGTCCTGGGTCTTCTCAAGGAAGAGGTCAAGCAGGGTCACCTCAGCGTCTTGCTGATTACCCATAAGTTTCGGGAAGTTCAAGCCTTTGCCGATGAGGTCACCATTCTGCAACAGGGCCAGCTTGCTGGGCAAGGCCAGGTCAAAGACCTCACCATTGAGGCCATGGCTGAAATGATGCTCGGCAAAGAACGGAAACCCAAGTCCGTGATGAAGACGGAGACGAGCGCCCAAGTCCCTGTGCTGCAGGTGAGGGATCTCCACGCCAATCGTGATAATGGTCTACCGGCGGTGAAAGGCGTTAGCTTGCAAGTCCACGCGGGTGAAATTGTGGGGATTGCTGGCGTGTCGGGCAATGGACAGCGAGAGTTTGTTGAGTCTTTGTCGGGCCAGCGATTGCCGACTCAGGCCCAGTTGTTGGTCAATGGGGATGCTTACACAGCGACTCGGGTCGAGATGATGCGTCATGGGGTCTATGCGCTGCCAGAGGAGCCTCTCCGAAATGCTTGTGTGCCGAATATGAGCGTCGCGGAAAATATGGCGCTCCGCACCTTCGATCGCCCTCCTCAGGCCAAATGGAATCTGTTTTTAGTGCTCAAGGCAATTCGCTCAGCGGCGCAACAGTTGGTTCATGCTTTTTCAGTCAAGACTCCTTCTGTGGAAACCCCTGTGAGTCACTTGTCAGGGGGGAACGTTCAGCGCACGGTGTTGGCCCGTGAGCTATCTTCAACGGATGTCCGGCTCTTGATCGCCGCGAATCCAAGCTTTGGCCTAGATTTTGCTGCTGTGGACTTCATTCATGACATGATCGTCGATGCCCGCAATCGGGGCGTTGCAGTGTTGTTGGTGAGCGAAGATCTGGATGAGTTGCTGACCCTAGCCGATCGCATCATTGTGATGAGCGAGGGCGAGTTTGTTTATGAGAGCACGATCGCAGATGTTGACCTCACCCTCATCGGACAACGCATGGCCGGGCACTAGTCCGCTGGTGATTGCGAATCTGTGGGTTCTGGGCGATCGCGCTGACACACTTCCCTGGCAGCCCTTTCGTCCTGGGGTGGAAATCTATCGTCTCTATGGGGATGAAACTAGCCCTTCTGCGGCATTGTTGCGGTATCAGCCCGGTGCTGCCGTTTCCCACCATGACCACACCGGCTATGAGCATGTGGTGATTTTGGCTGGGTCGCAGCGCGATCGCCACCAAGCCTATGCTGCGGGGACCCTCGCCATGAATGCTCCCGGATCTCACCATGCGGTTGCGAGTGATGAAGGCTGTCTGGCCCTTGTGATTTGGCAACACCCAATCTCAATTTGCAGGACTTAGCCTGAACTGCGATCGCGCGCTTACTTAAGGCTTAGTTGGCCCAGTGCATCGCCCTACCAGAGTAACGATCAGGGTGAAGGGGGGCCAGCAACATACAAAATCCCCCACCCCACCCCCACCCTCATCGCAAATCAGCAGCGACGCGATGGGCGCAGGCAAAACCCGAAAACGCCACTGCGTTCAACCCCTGCCCCGGAAAAGTGCTATCGCCAACGCAGTAGAGGCCGGGAATCGCGGTGCGGTTAAAAGGCATTGCCAGCAAGCCCGGAAGCACCGATCGCGGCATAGGGCCATAGGTGCCATCGCTGCGCCCCAGGAAACGGCGGTGGGTGCGCGGGGTGCCAATCGAGCAGTGCTCGATCGCGCTTCCGACACCGGGAAACAGGGCTTCTAAGCGCTGCACGAGGCGATCGCAGGCGGCTTGTTTTTGACGCGCATAGGCCGAAGGAGGTAGCCCTTCCCAATCTGCCAGCCAACTGGGGGTAAAGGCATGGATAATGTGGCGATCGCGGGGAGCCAGGCTCGGATCCATCACCGTGGGAATCGACACAAACACCGTCCCCTCCGGCGCTTCGAGCTGAGCCCAATCGGCCAGCAGGATGTGGTGACAGTCCGTACCGGGGGGGATCATGCCAGCCTGGACGCCGAGGTGAACGCTAAGAAAGCTGGGAGACTTTTGGTAGCGGCGTTGCCAGGTGGCTTCTGGGCGGGGCAGTGGGCGATCGCCCAGCAATGACCCAAAGGTGTCCCACCGCGTCGCGTTGGAGATAATGCGCCGAGCGAAATACTGCTCCCCTGTCGCCAGTTCTACCCCGATCGCGCGGCCCCGTTCCATCACAATGCGTGTTACCCGCGACTGATACTGAATATGTCCACCGTGGGCCACCAGCCCTGCCACCAGTGCTTCGGCAATGCGGCCCACACCCCCCTTGGGATAGTTGACGCCGCCATAGTGGCGATCGCTAAACACCATGCCTGCATTGATCAGCGGCGTCTGGGCCGCAGGCACCACTGACCAGCAGTAGCACTCCATATCAATAAAGCGAAGCAGTTCTGCATCGCGAATATAGCGGCGCGCCAGTTGGGCCACATTGCGGGGCAAATGGCGCGCCAGGCCCAAACACGCCAAGGGATTTTGGAGAAACACCCGCGCCACATAGCGCGGCTCCTCCAAAGACAGCAGCTCAATTTGGTTCAAACAGTGAAACACACCCCAGCAAGCGTCATAGAAGCGCCGAATGCCCGATCGCTCCTGGGGAAAGCGATCGCCCAGTTCCGCCAGAAACTGGTCATACTCGCGATGGACGCGCACCGCCAAATGGTTCGGCAAGTGGTAGTGCACCTGCACCGGGTCAGGAATTGTCTCCAGGGTTTGCCCCACCGCCGCTAGCGCCCGCGTCAGCAGGTTGGTGGTGCCTTGGGTGCCAAACCCAAAAATCATCGACGCGCCGACATCAAAGTGATAGCCATCGCGCTCAAACCTGCCCGCACTGCCGCCGGGGAGCACGTAGCGCTCCAGCACCAAGGGCTCCAAGCCTTTACAAGCGAGTTGGGTCGCCGTGACCAAGCCCCCAATCCCCGCGCCGATGACGATCGCGTCAAACCGCTGCCCCGTGGGCCAGCGCGACACCGGACAATCCTCAGTCTCAACGATGGACGAAATAGCGGACATGAGTATACCCCTTGGGCACAGTGAGCAGGCTTGTAAACATTTCAGACGACGCGATCGCCCCGCGATCGCCCCCAACCCGTGAAACGTCCCTGGGACAGAGTATGATGATTCAGATTTATGCGCCACACCTCCCCTATGGCTCTTCAACTGCGCATTTATGTGCCGCCCCACCCGCTCATTCAACATTGGCTCGCCGTCGCCCGCGACGCGAACACTCCCAATCCGTTGTTTCGCACCGCAATGACTGAACTCGGTCGCTGGCTGACCTACGAGGCGGCTCGTGAGTGGTTACCCACCCTGGAAACCACCGTCGAAACGCCCCTCGCACCCTGCCCCGCCACCTTTGTGAACCCTGAAATCCCCACCGCGATCGTGCCGATTTTGCGGGCGGGCTTGGCTTTGCTAGATGGGGTGCAATCCCTCCTGCCCTTAGCATCGATCTATCACATTGGGTTCGTGCGCGACGAAGAGACGCTGGAGCCGACCTGCTACCTCAATCGCCTGCCTGATACCTTGCATCCCGAGACGCGCCTGATTATCAGCGAGCCCATGTTGGCGACGGGCGGCACCATCATGAGCACCATGGCAGAACTGACCCAACGCGGTGCCGATCCGCGCTTGGTGCGCATTGTGTCGGTGGTGGCGGCTCCTCCGGCGCTGCAAAAGCTCGCGGCGGCTTACCCAACAGTGCAGATCTACACCGCCACCATTGATGAACACTTGAACGAAAATGGGTTTATCGTGCCGGGTTTGGGGGATGCGGGCGATCGCACCTTTGGAACGGGGTCATAACCCCGACGGGAATTTAACCCCAGGGGTGACGGCGAATCGAACCGCGCCCTCTACACTGAAACAATAGGACGGGAAGTGCCCCGGCACTAGGCCGCCGAACTGCACAGAACGAAGCAAAACAATGAGCCAGCAAGACAATTTTGGTAGTGGATTTTTTCTTGGCACCCTGTTTGGCGGCATTGTCGGTGGGGTGATCGGTGTTGTAGTGGCGACGCGGGTGACGACGCGCGATCGCCGAGGCAGTGATGACGAGTCTTTGAATGGCTCTGAGCCAGAGGGGATGCTGGCTGCCTCGGAGGAAGAGATGGAAATTGCCCGTCGCGGCCTAGAGGACAAAATTGCCCAGTTAAATACGGCCATTGATGACGTGCGACAGCGGCTCAATTCCCCCAACGGCTATCCCCAGTCGGCGGCGGAAGAGCGATCGATGCACCACGACGGTTAACCGCCTGTACTGTCTGATTCGGGCCGCAAAAATATCCTCAAAAGACGGGCGTTTCTCCTGGCGGGGCAGGCGCGATCGCAGCAAGGTGTCCACAGTCTGCCTTCGTCCGCTGCCATTGCGGAAGCATTCTGCTGCCTCAATCAAGAACCACCCTGAAATTAATCCGGTACACTAAGAGCAATCACAGCGCGATTGAACTGCGATCGCGCATTTCCTAGGTCTAAGCAGGAGACACGCAGCAGCATGAGTTCTTCAGTTCTTGGAATGTTTGCCGAGGCGATCGCAACCTTCCTGAATATCTATTTTGTGCTTTTAATTATTCGCATTTTGCTGAGCTGGTTTCCCAATGTAGATTGGTACAGCCAGCCCTTTGCCGCCATCAGCCAACTGACGGATCCCTATCTCAACCTGTTTCGGTCTTTTATTCCGCCCCTTGGCGGCATTGATTTCTCCCCGATTTTGGCGTTCTTTGCCCTACAGCTTGTGGCCCAAGGTGTGGGTCAGTTTGCGGCCACCGTCACCATGAGCGCATTTTAGGCAGTTCAGACCTCCCGATAATCTGCTGCTGAGACAATTCAGCGTCGATTATGTTCCCAGCCTCCACCGTCGCTTGAGATGTGGGGGCTAGGATTTTGTGCTTTAGGACAGCCCCCCAAAAGACCGTCGGTGCGCTGGCGGTTCCGTCTTGGTGATCGAGGGTCGGACAGGCACTTTCGTATTACAGTGATCGAGATGCAGCGTGAGTAAACAGTACCGTGGCAACTGCGATCGCCGATTCTCTGACCCAAGACTGGCCGACCCTGCTCCAGCAGCTCATCGACAAACAGTCCCTCTCGGCAGCCCAGGCCGAAGCCCTCATGCGCGGGTGGCTCACCGAATCCCTTGAGCCTGCCTTGTCTGGAGCCATCTTGGCCGCAATCCAGGCGAAGGGCGTCTCTGCGGAAGAATTGGCCGGGATGGCGCGGGTGCTGCAAGCCCAATCCCTTGGGGGCGACTCTGCCGACCCAACCCTGCCCTCCCCCCTCATCGATACCTGTGGCACGGGCGGCGACGGTTCCCACACCTTCAACATTTCAACGGCAGTGGCTTTTGTGGCGGCGGCGGCGGGCGTGGCTGTTGCGAAACACGGCAACCGTTCCGCATCCAGCAAGGTAGGCTCCGCCGACGTGCTCGAAGCCTTGGGGGTTGACCTTGCGGCCCACCCCGAAAAAGTGCGCGAAGCCCTGAAGGTCGTGGGCATCACCTTTTTGTTTGCGCGGGGCTGGCACCCGGCGATGAAGGCCGTGGCCCCGATTCGCGGTGCGCTCAAAGTGCGCACCATTTTTAACCTGCTGGGGCCGTTAGTGAATCCCCTGCGACCCACGGGTCAGGTGATTGGCGTTTACGATCCGCTGGTGATTACGCCGATGGCAGAGGCGCTGAACCAGCTTGAGCTTCCCCAGGCGATCGTGCTGCACGGGCGCGAGCGCTTGGATGAGGCGGGCCTCGGCGACATCACCGATCTGGCCGTATTGGAAGGCGGCAAGGTACATCTCGTGGTGCTGGATCCCCAATCCTATGGGCTCACCCCGGCGGATAAGTCGGCCCTGCGCGGCGGAGAATTGGCGGAAAATACGGCGATTTTGCAGGCGGTGTTGCAGGGCAAGGGCACTCCGGCCCAGCGGGATGCCGTGTTGTTGAATGCGGCGCTAGCGCTGAAGGTGGCGGGCATTGCCCAAGGCACTACCCTGGAGGCGGCGATCGCGGATGGCATTGACCGCGCCCGTATCATCCTCGACAGCGGAGCCGCCTGGGACAAGCTCCAAGCCTTGGTGCAGTTTTTGCAAGACTAATTGCAAGACTGATTTGCGCTCACACCGCTGGCGCATCGGGTGCGCCCATCTGAGCCAGATTCAACCAAGTTGCCACAGGGCATGGAGGTATTCTCGGCGCATCCGCGCGATCGCGTCGATGGAAATCCCTTTGGGACACACGGCCTCGCATTCACCGTGGTTTGAGCAATCCCCAAACCCTGCTTGGGCCATTTCTTCCGTCATGGCCACCACCCGCGCCTTTCGCTCAGGATGGCCCTGGGGCAGCAGCGACAGGTGGGCAATCTTAGCCGCCGTAAACAGCGACGCCGACGCATTGGGGCAGGCCGCTACGCAGGCTCCGCAGCCGATGCACGTCGCATAGTCAAAGGCGCGATCGGCGTCTGCCTTGGGGATGGGCAGGGCGTTGGCCTCTGGGGCTGCGCCAGTTTTGACCGAAATGTAGCCCCCGGCGGCCAGGATGCGATCGAAGGCGGTGCGATCGACCACCAAATCCTTCACCACCGGAAAGGCTTTGGCTCGCCAGGGCTCGATGGTAATCGTGTCGCCATCCTGAAAGTGGCGCAAATAAAGCTGACAGGTAGCGGTTTGGAGCTGGGATCCGTGGGCTTGGCCATTGATCATCATGCCGCAGGAGCCACAGATACCTTCGCGGCAATCATGGTCAAATTCCACCGGATCGTCGCCTGCGTGGATGAGTTGCTCGTTCAGCACGTCGAGCAATTCTAGAAACGACATCTCGGGGGCGGCATTGGGCACGGTGTAGCGGGCGAAGTGGCCGGGCGCGGTGGGGCCAGGTTGTCGCCAAACCTGGAGGTGAAGTTTCATCCGATGCGGGCGTGAAAGGATCAGCGTTCGGCTGCGCGAACTGTATCTAGTATGGCGGTGGGGAATTCAAAGTTCAAAATTAGAAATTCAAAATTAGAGAGTTGTTGGAAATTAGGCAGTCTGGGTATTGCAGCAGGTCGCCTCCTTCTTGCATCCTAGACCGCTGATACCGGTTGGCCTAAGGATAGGCGCGATCGCGGCCATACCGCCACACGGTTCTGGAGCATCGGCCATCCTTCTCAACCAAAGTGCTATGCCCCAGGTAAAGAATCGATTAAGGTTTTACAGGATGCCTGGTTTGCAAGAGCATAAGGCACGGGCACTCTGGAAGAGGCGGGTTCTCCGTTGAGAAAATTTGGAGTGGCGCAGCGCGTTGGAATCTGGGCATTTGGCCCGCGTCGTGGGTGAGTCATGAAAAAGTCATTGTGTTTGTTTGGGGCGATCGCGGCGGGGGTGCTGTTTCCCCAGGGTCATAGCTTGACGTTTTTGATCCGCTACCTGATCATGCTGATCCTGTTCTTTTCGCTGCTGGATCTGGAGCTCCATCCCAAAACCGCCCTCAGTCCCCGGCTGGCAACCATTGTGGCGATGATGATGGCGATCGCCGGTCTGACCGCCTGGATGGGCAACTGGTTCAGTCCAGAACTGGCGATCGTGGCTTTTATCATCGCAATGGCTCCAACCGCCGCCGCCGCGCCAGTCATGACCCGCTTTCTCAATGGCCGCGTCGATTATGTGATGTCGTCGGTGGTGGTGACCAATAGTTTTTCCGCGATCGCCCTGCCCTTGGTGCTGCCCATCCTTGCCCCCAGCGGCGCAACCGCCTTTAATCTCCAAGCCCTGGGTTCGACGCTGATGGTGGTGCTGTTGCCCCTGGGGGTGACACAACTGTTGCAGCGGTTTGCCCCACCCGTCACTGCCGCATTGCTCACCCAGCGCGGCCTGGGATTCTATTGCTGGATGGCGGCGATTTACCTCTCCACCGCCCGCGCCACCTACTTCATTGAGGTCGAATCCCAGGCCTCATGGACGGCGATTGTGCCCATTGCCCTAGTTTCACTGGCGTTGTGTGCCCTCAACTTTGGGCTGGGCCGCTGGCTCGGCGGCGTCACCTGGGGCCAAGAGATGGGGCAATCCCTCGGGCAAAAAAACACCCTCTTCAGCATTTGGGTGTGCCTCACGTTTTTGAATCCCGCAATCGCCCTCGGCCCCATGTTTTACATTGTCTTTCAAAACCTCTACAACTCCTACCTGCTGGCACGGGGCGGTCGCGAGCTAGAAGCGTAACCGCCTGCATGGCCCACGGGTAACCGTCGCGGACTGGGATCCCAGCTTCGGGCGATCGCGGCACAATATAAGCCATGAAACGGTTTACCCAGCTTTTTCACGCGATCGACGCCACCCCTTCGACCAAGGCCAAGGTCGAGGCCCTGCGCCAATACTTTGCAGCAGAAGCCCCCGAAAACGCTATCTGGGCGCTGTACCTGCTCCTCAACAAAACCCGACGTCGGCTCGTCACCTCGCGCGTGCTGCGGGAAGTCTACCTCAGCATTTCCCACCTGCCAGAATGGCTGTTTGAAGACTGCTACGCCCACGTCGGCGACTCCGCCGAGGTCATTGCGCTGCTCCTGCGCGACACGCCGCTCCAGGGCCAGGCCAGCGCTGACATTCCCCTGCATCAGTGGATGGAGCAGCTCATTCCCCAAATCAAGGCTGCCGGAACCGAAGACGAGCGGCGCGACTTGGTGATTTCCTGGTGGCGGGCACTGGCCGATGATGAGGTCTTTGTGCTGAATAAGGTGTTGACGGGGGCGTTTCGGGTCGGTGTCTCAGACAAGCTGGTGATCAAGGGACTGTCCGCCGCCTCGGGCCTGCCAGAAGCGGTCTTGGCCCATCGCCTGATGGGCGACTTTGACCCCACCCCGGCCTTTTATCAGGCGCTGTTGAGCACAGCGGCGATCGAGACGGCCCCGAGCCAGCCCTACCCGTTTTTTCTGGCAACGGCCCTTGAGGAAGACAAATTTTGCCAAGAAGACCCGCGCCAGTGGCAGGCTGAGTGGAAGTGGGACGGCATTCGCGCTCAAATCATTAAGCGGGCCGACGAGGTGTTTATCTGGTCGCGGGGCGAGGATTTGATCACCGAGCAGTTCCCTGAACTGGTGGAGGCGTTTGCCACCTTCCCCAACGGTCATGTGCTAGATGGGGAAATTCTGTGCTGGCAGGGCGATCGCCCGCTGAGCTTCAACCATTTGCAAAAGCGCCTCGGACGCAAGCGTGTCACCAAGAAGGTGATGGCAGAAAGCCCGGTACGCTTCATTGCCTACGATTTGCTGGAGCACGGGGGGCAGGATCTGCGCGATCGCCCGCTATGCGATCGCCGATCGCACCTCACTACCCTGCTAGACGAATATCCCGATTCGCGCCGCGATCGCTCCGAAGCCTTCACCTTTGAAGACTTCGCGCACCTCACCGCCCTGCGCGACCAAGCCCGCCACCATGGCGCAGAGGGGCTCATGGTGAAAGCGATCGACAGTCCCTACCTCGTTGGACGCAAGCGCGGCTATTGGTGGAAATACAAGGTTGAACCCATGACCCTCGACGCCGTACTGATTTACGCCCAGGCGGGCAGCGGCAAACGTGCCAACCTCTTCACCGACTACACCTTTGCCCTCTGGGACGGCGACGACCTAGTGCCCTTCGCCAAAGCCTACTCCGGCCTGGATAATGCCGAAATCGAAACCCTTGATAAGTGGATTCGCCGCCATACCATTGAACGATTTGGCCCGGTGCGATCGGTGGAACCTATTCAAGTTTTTGAGATCGCCTTTGAAGGCATCGCCGCATCCAGCCGCCACAAATCCGGGATTTCCGTCCGCTTTCCTCGCATTCTCCGCTGGCGCACCGACAAACCCGCCCACGAAGCCGACACCCTCGCCACCGCCCGCACCTTGCTGAATGCGCCAGCATAGCCCCTAAGCGAGGTGAACTTGAACACACGCACGGTCGCTACGGCGCAGCTACTGTGCGCTCCAAAATATCGATCGCGGGCTCTACCATTGCCCACGTGCCGTCCGGTTGGCGACGCATGGCCGCAAATTGCAAAATGTCGCCCTTGCCGATCACCTGCCCCGATCGCACATCCCCCAATCGCGGTCGCCGCAGACCACAGAGACGAAACAGATAGGCCGGAACCTCAGGACTGGTGAACACCACACACTCTGCCTGGGAGTCTGTGGGCTGCACCTTGCCATCAAAGGGGGCGCGCGCCGCCTGTCCGCCCAACTGAATCGACACATCCCCCAGCCCGCCCGTCACCCGATAGCCGCTGACCGTGCTGCCCGGTTGCAGCGCCCAACTCTGATGGATGGGGATTTTGCGGGGCGCAACGGCAGCATTGGGGGTGCAGGCCGCCAGACCCCCCAAAAGGACAATGCCGAATACCGTGATTGGCAGATGCGATCGCCCCATCATTGCAGACTCGAAAACGTGACAACAGCTCGAACCCAACCCACTGCGCCCTTTTCCCCACCTAATCGCGGCGGAAACTAAAGTCATAGCCCACGTACTCCTCCCCCTCGTAGAGCACAATCAGCCAGGTTTGGGGATCAAACTCCAGGGGGTAGGCTTCCCGCTCACTCGGCGTCCCCTCGCGCACCGCCACGTTTGCCAGCAAACAGTAGGGCTGGTCAATCACCTCGCGCACCGCCTCCCGCGACGATCGCTCTGGAATGGATAACAACTGCGAAAGCTGATCGCGCGACAGCACCGCCGTGCTCT
Organism: Leptolyngbyaceae cyanobacterium T60_A2020_046; assembly: GCA_015272155.1. Classification (GTDB taxonomy): domain Bacteria; phylum Cyanobacteriota; class Cyanobacteriia; order Phormidesmidales; family Phormidesmidaceae; genus JACYME01. The sequence goes on along the minus strand of JACYME010000214.1, from coordinate 58,875 downwards.
GCACCCGCTGTTCACACACCGTCGTGGCGCGCTGGCTCTCCACCCCCGGACGCGGACTCACCACCAACGCCGCCACCGCCAACATACCGACGCCACTGCCCGCAAGCCACATTTGCCGCCGCCGCGGTCGCGATCGCCGCCGCGGTCTAGCCACTTGGGGATGGGGGACCGCATATCGCCCACCTTCCACATCGGGGTAGGGGTCGGGATAGGCCGCATAGGACGAAGGGGGAACACGGCGCTGGGGCTGCCCCTGGGAACGCCCTTGCGGTGAATTTGCGCCATTGGGCATGGGCGGGTGGGCATAGTGATGGCTGTACTCAGCGGTGTAGTGATGGCGACTCATGGGTTTCCCTCCCCAAGACAATCAGTAATGCCCCGCATCAGCTCCCGTCACACGCCACGACACCTCAGAGCTGAATGTATAGGACGTATGCACTAACTATAGTACAAAAGTATTGTTTGGGTGATCCTGGAAAGCAATCTTAAAGATTTGCTAAGGTGAGCCCAGGGCGCGATCGCGGCAATGCCTTGACCTTTCTAGCTCCGGGCCGATATGCACCGCACCATTGTCTGGTTTCGGCGAGACCTTAGAATTACGGATCATGAGCCCCTGTACCGCGCGGCACGGCGCGGCGCAGTCATCCCAGTCTTCATTTTTGACCGGGCGCTACTCCACCACCCCGAAACTGGCCCAGCCCGCGTCGCCTTCATGATCGACTGTCTAGCCGCCCTTGATCGCGACCTGCGCCGTGTGGGCGGGCGCTTGATTGTGCGATCGGGCGACCCCGTGGACGTGCTGCCCCGGTTGATTTGCGAAGCCCAGGCCGAGGGCATCTATGCCCACACCGACTGTGAACGCATCTATGGCCGCGTGCGCGACGGACGCCTCAACCAAGCCCTCACCCAGCAACAGATGAAAATTCGCTGGTTTGAGCCCCCCGCCAGCCTGTCCGAACTAATTCCCTACCCGCAATATCGGCTGCGGTGGTTTCGCGACATGGCGGCGGCGATAGTGCCCACCCCAGGCCAGGTCATCGTACCGCCAGAGGTGCCCAGCGAGCCCCTGCCCACCCTGGCCGATGTCGGCCACTGTGCCGATGGCAAGCCCCTGCCCCCGGCAGGAACCGCCGCTGCGCGTCGTCTGTTGACGGAGTTTCTCGCCGAAAAGAGCGATCGCTACTATTGGCAACTCTCCTACCCCAGCGCCGAAGCCACGACGGGCCTCAGCCCTCACATCAAATTTGGCGCAATTTCCGTGCGCGAGTGTGTGCAAACGGTGCAGCGCACCCCCCACAACGGCGATCTTCGCCGCAAGCGCAGCCACAACCAACTGATTGCCCGCCTGCGCTGGGGCAATGGCTTTACCCAACGCTTCCGCTATTTGCCCCAGCTTGAGCTGCGATCGCTCTACACCGTTTTTGATCAAGATGGCTGGGACTTCAACGAAGCCGACTATCGCGCTTGGCAAGCGGGCGTCACCGGCTTTCCCATTGTGGATGCCGCCGCCCGCTGCCTCCAAGCTACAGGCGGCTGGCAAGCCTTGAACTTTCGATCTCGCGCCATCTATGCCAGTTTTCTCAGCAACCTAATGGGCCTGGATTGGCGCTACGGTGCGCTCCACTTCATGCGCCACCTGATCGACGGCGACTGCCCCATCGACCATTACCAATGGGCCATGCAGGCGGGCGTTACCCACTGCCTCGACAAACCCTGGACGCGCATTTACAACCCCGGCCAAGTTGCTGTTGATCGCTGCGACCCAGAGGGTGACTTCATCAAGCGCTGGGTGCCCGAGCTGGCTCACCTGCCGCCCGAGCAACTGGGCACCCCACCCCGCGTCAAAGGCTATCCGCCGCCGATTTTGGACTATCGCCAAGCGCGCCAGCGCCGTGTGCAGCAGCTCGAAGCCCAGCGCGGTCGGTTCCTCCAGCGCCAGAATGTGGTGCCCTATCTCGCCACCCTCCCTGCGGATCTGACGCCCTTCGGCAGCGATCGCGACACCAGCGAGATCACCTGGGCCACCCAGCCCGAGACGCCCCTCTTTCCGCCTCCCCTCGACCTCACCCAGATCGATGCCCAACAGGCTCGCGACCTGCGCACCTGGTTTGTCGCCCACGTCAATATTCCGCCGCCAAGACGAACCGCGCGATCGCGCCAGCCCCAAGACCCCAACATCCAGCAACTCAGCCTTCTCCCCTGATCTCCCCTACCGTTCGGCAAGTCTCCATTTCTCAGCGATCCCCAGGGTGTTACCGCTGCCCCACCCCACCCCCTAAGATGAGAAATAGCCCACAATCTTGTGATCCGCATGGTCAATTCAACGCCCCAGTCTCAGCCCGCCGCGATCGCCTATTCCCGCAAAACCCATCTCCGGGCAGAGCGAGCCGTGCGCTGTTCCCCCTTTCGGCTACGCCTCTTTCAGGTTTTGCAGCATCAAAGCGTCAGCATTGAAGCCCTCGCCGATAACCAGGGCATCCACAACGGCTACACCCGCTATCCCCTGTCAGAACTGGCTGCCGAAAATGCTATGCTGTGGCTGCTCGCCGTGGGCCTGCTGCGCCGGGAAGTGGATGGCCAAGGCTTGACCGATAGCTTTCGCCTTACGCCCCTAGGTCGCCGACTCCTTGCAGACTGGGAGCGCCAGGGAGTTCCGGATCTCACACCGAGGTTTCAGGATCACCTGTATAATGCGTTGAACCGATGGTTGCGCCTGCCCGGTTGGCTTCAGCCCTAAGCTAAGCTGGGTCGCTTTTTAGAAGAGAACAGCGATCGCCCCATCCCAACCTAGACCTTGTCTCAAAGACTGTTCCTTTGGAGGCCCCCATGAAGGCGATTATGGTTGTGGGTACGACATCTCACGCCGGCAAGTCGTTGATGACCACCGCGCTTTGCCGCATCCTGAGCCGCCAAGGTTGGCGAGTGGCCCCTTTCAAAGGGCAAAATATGGCCCTCAATGCTTACGTGACCAACACCGGCGCAGAAATTGGCTACGCCCAAGCAGTGCAGGCCTGGGCCGCCCGAGTTTCTCCCCAAGTGGAGATGAACCCGATTTTGCTCAAGCCCCAGGGCGACATGACCTCCCAAGTCGTGCTGCGAGGGCGGGCCGTAGGGCGCACCACCGCCAAAGACTACTACGAAAAATTCTTTGATACGGGCTGGCAGGCGATTCAAGAAAGCCTGGCTCGTTTAGAGCAAGATTTCGACTTTTTGGTATGCGAGGGGGCGGGGAGCCCCGCAGAAATCAACCTCAAGCATCGCGACCTGACGAATATGCGGGTCGCGAAACATTTGAATGCCCCGACGCTGCTGGTGGCTGATATTGATCGCGGCGGGGTGTTTGCCCATATCGTTGGCACCCTAGAGTTGCTAGAGCCCGACGAGCGATCGCTGATCAAAGGCATCTTGATCAACAAATTTCGGGGCCAAAAGGAACTGCTGCAATCCGGCATCGACTGGCTAGTTGAGCGTACGGGCATCCCCGTAGTGGGTGTTGTGCCGTGGCTCGACACCGCCTTCCCTGCCGAAGATTCCCTCTCCCTCATGGAGCGATCGAACCACAAGAAATCCGCAGACATTACTGTCGCAGTCATTCGTTTGCCCCACATCTCCAACTTCACCGACTTTGACCCCCTAGAGTCCGAGTCCTCCGTGCGCGTGCGCTACATCAGTCCCAAGGACGACCTGGGTTATCCCGACGCGGTAATCCTCCCCGGCACCAAAACCACCATTTCTGATCTGCTGGTGTTGCAGCGCACGGGCATGGCGGAGGCCATTCGCAACTATGCCGCCGCCGGGGGCACAGTGTTGGGTATTTGCGGCGGCTTTCAACTCATGGGTGAGTTCCTCGCAGATCCCGAAGGCATTGAGGGCCAGGATGGGCGTTACAAAGGGCTAAACCTCGTCCCCATTCGCACCGTCATCACCCAGAAAAAAGTGGCCCGCCAGCGGCTCGTTTCATCCCAGTTTCCCCAGGCGGGGCTGCCTGTCTCCGGCTATGAACTGCACCAGGGGCGGACTCAACTGGTCACCGATGCCGACAATAGCAGCGATTTCGAGTTTTTGTTTGACGATCGCGGCCTCGGCGTTGTGGACAAGAGCCAATCCATTTGGGGCACCTACCTGCATGGCCTGTTTGACAATGGCCCCTGGCGGCGGGCCTGGCTCAATCGTCTGCGCCAGCAGCGCGGGCTTGGCTCCCTTGCTACCGGGATTCCCAACTATCGGGAACAGCGGGAAGCCATGCTCGATATGCTGGCAGATGCCGTTGAAAAACACATCAATCTAGAACCGTTGCTAAATCAGCCCTAGGGTGAGGTGGCATCGTTCCCTTAAATCAGATGGGGCGCAAGAACGGCGGAGGGATGATACGCGATCGCTCGCGATCGCGCCGGGATTACCGATTCATCGCGATCGCGTCATGAACGGCAATACTTCACGCCCAAAGCTTCCTAACGCTCTGTCAAACACGCTAAGACCGCGTTTGAGTCATCATTCTCACAAAATCCTCAAAATCCAGTGATTTTCCACTGTTTAGCCCTGCCGTCAGAGGATTTTTTCTGGATGCTTAGCAAAATCAGGGGCGCGATCGCGAATTCGGCGTTCATGTTCTGCCAAGCTATTCTGAAAGATTCTCAATAAGCAAACTTTCTTGCAAATATCCACGATCCCTCGCTAATATTGTCAACAATGGGCCCCTATTGAGAGGTACAGTGCCGTGTCTTACACAGCATCCGCCTTAAAGGCTGAATTAAACGAACGTGGCTGGCGCATGACGCCCCAGCGCGAGATTATTCTCGAAACCTTTCAAAACTTGCCACGGGGCAAACATCTGAGCGCTGAAGATCTGCGGGATCTCTTGCAGGCTGAGGGCGACAGCGTCAGTCTGTCCACGATTTATCGCAACCTAAAGCTGATGGCGCGCATGGGGATTTTGCGCGAGCTTGAGCTGGCCGAAGGTCAGAAACGCTATGAGATCAACCAACCGTCGCCCCACCATCACCATCATTTGATCTGCGTGCGCTGCAACAAAACCATTGAGTTCAAGAATGACTCAGTGCTGAAGGTGGGGGCACGCACAGCTAAGAAGTTTGGCTATCAGTTGCTGGATTGTCAGCTTACGATCCATGCGGTTTGTCCCACTTGCCAGCGATCGCTGCTGCCTGTTTAATCCCCATAACCCCATCCGCCTATTCCCCTAGGTATTGGGAGCGGGGCTTTGAAGAGACGGGTTGCGTAGTCCCGCTTTGGGGAGTTGATCCTAAGCATTCGAGCTAACAACTAATCTGAATGGATTGATAGCCCTGGGGTTCGACGTGAATTGTGATGCGGGCTGGCCCATATTTTTCATTCAGAATCGCTTCCACATTTTCTGTGATGATGTGAGCATCTTCGACGCTGGTGGGTTTAACAATTAGGTGCATGTCGATAAAGATCTGACGGCCCAACACCCCCCGCGAGGCAATGTTGTGACAGTTCAGCACACCGGGGATTTGCATCACGGTGGCATGGATGGCTTCCGGCGCGATCGCCATTTCATCCACCAGCCACGGTAGGTTATCACGCAGCACCGTCCAGCCACTTTTGAACACCAAAATTGCGACGGGAAACGCGATCGCCACATCCAGCCATTGGATACCCAGCCAAACCCCAATCAACCCACCAATCACCGAAATCGTAATCCACACATCGCTCATGGTGTGGTGGGCATCGGCGATCAAAATTTTGCTCCCCAGTTTTAGGCCCACCCGCCGCTCATAGAACGCCACCAGAATGTTGATGCCCAAAACCAGCAGTAAAATCCACAGAGCAAGGCTAGACATTACGACGGGATCACCCCCCGTCCAAATTCGCTCAATAGCGCTGGTCAAAATCTCAAAACAGGCAATCCCTAAAAACGCTGCAATTCCTAGGGCTCCGATCGCTTCATATTTTTGATGGCCATAGGGGTGATCGCGATCGGGCTGAGGCGACGCCAGGTGATTGGTCACTAACCCAAGTACGTTGTTGGCGCTGTCGGTCACGCTATGCAGAGCATCTGCCAAAAGGCTTAGCGATCCTGTCCACAGGCCCACCACAGACTTCAACACCACCACCAGCACGTTCAAAACCAGCGTCAGCACCAAGACGAGGCGAACTTGGTCGCGCGGGTCAGGTTGCCCATCGATATTGGACATGGGCGTAGTTCCGGGGAAGGAATCAGAATCCACAGCGCTCGCAAAAAAGGGGATAGCTTTATCCTACGCGATGGTTAGGGTGTCCTCGTGCGAGCGATCGCGGCTTGGCAACTCAGCCCATTCGCGTGGGTCACCCTTTATCCTGGGCCGGGGGCAATACCTCCACCCGAACATCAATCGTGTCATCGTCTGACATGCCATTACTCGTCACATCAACAGCACTGACTTCAACGGTGCCTTCTGGTGTGAACCGCTCAAAGCCATACCCTTGCACTTGCAGCGGCGTTTGGCAGTTGGGACAGAGGGTTTTTGCCCCCTTCAAGCCCGTCAAAGGGGTATCGCACACTGGGCACGGCCCTTCGATAAGGTTACGGCTTAGCCACCATCGAAACCCAACAAAGGCAATCACCGGAGCAATGAGCACCAAGCCCAGTAAAACGACGATGGATTTGACCAACCAGCCCAGACCAATCGCGCCCAAGAGCCACGCTGCCCCAATCGCAAAGAGCCAACAGCCCAGCCCTGAAACGTTGAATTGAATGTTATTGGAACCTTGAGGGTACACGCTAAAAACCTCGCTGCGATAGTCAGGCTGCACTCAGACCGTTGCCCGCCATCCTTCTAGGCTAGACCACTTCGCCCTTGGCTTCAGAACCCTCGGGCTCGTAATCTCCGAACGAATGCCCCAATCTTGGATCGTGAGCCAGTCGATCAGCAAGGGTAGTGCGATCGCGCCGTTACAGTTTTGTCAGCATCTCTGCCATCTGCCGCTTCAGGCTTGCCGCGCTGAAATGGGCCAGGGTTTCTTGCCGAAGCCAGGCCCCATCGCAGCGTTGATCTTTCCCTTTCAACATTTCGATGCAGGCTTGGGCAACCGCGTCCACATCCCGATGGGGGACGCGCCATCCTACCCGCCCATCCTGTAGGGGATCAGCAGAACCATCGGCATCCCCAGATAGCACAGGCACCCCACAGGCCATCGCCTCTAGGTATACAATGCCAAATCCTTCCTGGGAGGGCATCACGTAGGCGTCTGCGAGTCGATAATGGGCGACGAGATCTTCACTGGGCACAAACCCCGCAAACACAACGCGATCGCTGACCCCCAAATCCTGCGCCAGCTGAGCCAGCCGGGGCTGATCATCGCCCCGCCCAATCACCAAATACTTCACATTGGGAAAGACGTTGGCAATGTAGGGCAGCGCGCGAATCGTAATATCCACCCCTTTATAAATATCGCCGGGCCACAATCGAGCCACGGTCATCAACACCCGACTTCCTTGGAGGCCATATTTTTCCAGGAGTTGGGGAGATTTCTCGCCGGGGGTGAAGGTAGCGCTGTCTACAATGCAGGGCAGCATGTGGATTTGGCGGGGGTGCAAGTCGTTGGCCTCGCAGGCGCGATCGCGACTATACCGACTGTTGACCCACAGCCCCGTCGCCCGCTGGAGCGCCCGCCGTTGCGCAGGGGGCAGCGGCGACCACACCTCTTTGCCATAAATCATGACGGTATAGGGCACTCGAAAAAGCTGACACAGCGGCCCCACCAAAGGCAGCATCAGGGCGTGACCACAAACGACGTGGCGATAGCGCCCGCGTAGCAAGCTCCAGGCGAGGGTGAGGGCAAGGCGGAGGCGGCCCAGCGTTGGCTGCCCCATGGCCAAGTAGTGAAAGTCCAGCACCCCACCGACAAACGGATTGTTGACGGTGGGGCGATCGCGCAAAATCAATACATCTGCCGGAGCTGGAGTAGGCTGCGCCTCATAGGCCCGCAAAATATCTTTGACATAGGACTGGATTCCCCCTTCCCAGGAAAATACTTCCAAAAAGATGAATGCAATCCGCTGTTGGGGCTTTTTCACCACACTGCCTCCAGGTCACATCGTCTACCTTAGCCCAGCCTCGGGCTGATCCGAGGTGTCTCAGTCTGGCGTTCAAGTCTGCGGACTTTTTGTTTGGCCCCCAGATTTAAGGTCTAATCAGTACAGGAATCGCGCCCGCGATCGCCCCGTGACAACCCAAAAGACCCTAAAAAAAGGCCGTTCAGCATACAGGCTATCCTCGTCATCCACTGACCAGAGCCCTGCTCAGGTTTACGATTCCCAGGGTAATCTTCCGTGTAATTTGACCGAGATTCAGCCACCCCAGCGAGCCAAAACCTGAGCCCAAGGGGGGCTTAGGCTTCCTGATGTCGCAGATTTCAGCCCTTCATCCCATAGACAGACTGCTTTAAGCACTGCCCATCAGAACTGTGGCATAACAACCGCTTCAAATCCCCCTATGCAGGGCTAGACGAGCGGTATTGGGTAATCGCCAGACAATTTTGGTCATTGCTGCGGCAATAGGTGACTTGATCTGTCAAACGGCGCAGTAAAAACCAGCCATACCCCCCTTGCAGAAGGCTGCCAGGTTCTGGCTCTGTAAGCTTGCTCGGGTCAAACGGCCCACCCTGATCCCAAATATGAATATCAATACGTTCACCCCCAAGGGTGATCTCAATCGCAATTGGCGTTTCGGGGGGTAATGTCGCGTGGGCGTGGCGTACTGCGTTTGTAAAGCCTTCCGCCAAGGCGATATTTAAGTAGTCAAAATACTCTCTAACCCAGATACAGTCAGATTCCAAGGACGCACAGATATCCTTAAACCACCGCTGCACTTTCAAAAGTCGCTCTAGACGACTATCAACGGTCAAGTGTTCTTGCCTGAGCATGATGACCCTCCCAACCACAATGCTGGCACCGTGCTGGTTGATGTCTCCCTCTCATCCTATCCTGAGATAGCAGGCCAAAAAAATGTCTGCGGAGATCGAACCATTGCGCGATCGTCCGCAGACGAAATTCAAACTACTTAGATTACCTAGAACAAGCCCAAGGTCAGAGACTTGTCGATGGGGAAGGTTGCACCAATCCCAAGCCACAGGGTTACCGCAGTGCCAAACAAGAAAATGGTAGTGGCCACCGGACGGCGGAAAGGATTCTGGAACTTATTGACGCTCTCGATGAAGGGCACCAACATCAATCCCAAGGGGATGGCAGTCATCCCAGCGATGCCGAGCAGCTTGTTCGGCACAACCCGTAGAATTTGGAAAGTGGGGTAGAGATACCACTCAGGCAAAATTTCCAAGGGCGTTGCAAAGGGATCTGCGGGCTCACCGACCATCGCGGGATCGAGAACGGCTAACGCAACACAGCAGGCAATACTGCCCAAAATTACAACGGGGAAAATATAAAGCAGGTCATTCGGCCAAGCAGGCTCGCCATAGTAGTTGTGGCCCATGCCCTGCTTAAGCTTCTCTCTCAACTTTGGATCACTGAGATCCGGCTGCTTGATGGTTGCCATAGTACTTGAGTCAAAAATCTTGTGAACAGTGTAAATAAAGTTTGATGGCTGCGTCAGACAATTCCAGCGCAGCCACAAGCTTTGTAACCTAGAGCGGGCCAGAGATGCCCTGCTTCCGAATCATCAGGAAGTGAAGCAGCATGAATACTGCAATCGCCCAAGGCAGCACAAAGGTGTGCAAGCTGTAAAAGCGAGTCAGCGTGGCCTGACCCACAGCTTCACCGCCGCGCATCAGCTCAACAACGGTTGAACCCACCACAGGAATTGCGCCGGGAACGCCGGACACAATCTTGACGGCCCAGTAGCCGACCTGATCCCAAGGCAACGAGTAGCCCGTCACACCAAAGGTCACCGTAATAACCGCGAGGATAACCCCTGTCACCCAAGTCAGCTCACGGGGCTTTTTGAAGCCACCCGTTAGGTAGACCCGGAACACGTGGAGAATCATCATCAGCACCATCATGCTGGCAGACCAGCGGTGAATGGAGCGAATCAGCCAGCCAAAGTTCACCTCGGTCATGAGGTACTGAACGGACGAAAAGGCTTCAGTCACCGTCGGCTTGTAGTAAAAGGTCATCGCGAAGCCGGTAGCAAACTGGATGATAAAACAGGTCAGGGTAATGCCCCCCAAGCAGTAAAAGATGTTGACATGGGGAGGAACGTACTTGCTGGAAATGTCGTCGGCGATCGCCTGCACTTCCAGTCGTTCGTTGAACCACTGATAGGCTTTGGAATTCGTAACTTGCTTAGTAAACATGAAGCGGGAAGCGATATATCTACGCAGTGCAGTCTCTAGAAAATGTAACATAGCTGAAACCTCCTGCGGTGACTTCAGTTCACGAAATCTTCTCGGGAAAATCCTGCGCCCAGCGCGTACTGACACGGTTGTGGCGATTGGGCCTGGTTCGCAGATGTCTAACCCTAGATGAGGCGGTGGTTACAAAGCGTTACAAAAGGGCGTGGACAGACGTGGGCGGTTCAGTGCGATCGCTCCCCTTGCCGTCAGCTTCAGGGTGCAGCCTTTGCTTCTCCCCTTGGAAATGCTGCGAGAGATGCAATTTATCGATTACCGTCACAATAGGGATCAGTTCCCTGGCCTCAAGCGTGACGCCTAACTGGCACTGCCCCAGTGATGATGACAGGCCAATGGGGTTCACGGTTCACAGTCCACGATGGGCAATGACTGGTATGGGCTCCGGGTTCTGCATTGCGATCGCGGGCTAGGCTAGGCCTCTTTAAAAATCCGATCTCGGTTCCTAACGTTTCAAGCGTGATGACAAAACAGATGGTGCGTTGGTTTGTGGCAATTGCCTTAGGTATTGTGGTTTGGCTGGGGGGAAGTAGCCCCGCAGCGATCGCCCTTACGGAGGAGCATCAGTTGCTCTCGGATGTCTGGCGGATTGTGAATCGGGCCTATATCGACGAATCCTTCAACCAACAAAACTGGTGGTTTGTGCGACAACGGCTGCTGAAGCGCCCCCTCGAAAGCCGAGAAGAAACCTACGCCGCCATTCAAGAAATGCTGGCGCTGCTAGATGACCCCTACACGCGCCTGCTGCGGCCTGAGCAATATCGCAGCCTGCAAACCAGCACAGCGGGCGAACTAACCGGGGTTGGCCTGCAGATCACCAAGCGGGAATCTGATGGGGTGCTGCAAATCATTGCCCCAGTGGAAGGATCGCCTGCGGCCATGGCGGACTTACGTCCCCGCGATTGCATCTTAGAAATTGACGGGGTTGCCACGCCCACTCTGACCCTTGACGAAGCCGCCCAACGAATGCGCGGTCCGATTGGCAGTTCCGTTGTGTTGAAGGTGGAGCGCGATCGCGACCTTCCAATAGAAATTACGCTGACCCGGGATGTGGTGAATCTGAACCCCGTTGTGACCAAGCTCAACGTCACCCCCGATGGCACCCAAATTGGCTACATTCGCCTGAGCCAGTTCAACGCCAACGCAGCGGCTGAGGTTGCTGCCACCATAAAGGACTACGAGGCCAAGGGGGCAGAAGCCTATGTTCTAGATTTGCGCGGCAACCCAGGTGGGCTGCTGTCCGCCGGGATTGAGATTGCTCGCCTATGGCTTGATGAAGGCACCATTGTCTACACCGTTGATCGCCAGGGCGTGCTGGATAGCTTTGAGGCGAACGGGGGTGCCCTCACGGATGATCCGCTCATTGTGTTGGTCAATGAGGGAACCGCAAGCGCCAGCGAAATCTTGGCCGGAGCCCTGCAAGACAATCATCGTGCTCAACTGGTGGGTACGGTCACCTTTGGCAAAGGGCTGATTCAGTCGCTCTTCGATTTATTTGACGGGTCAGGGTTGGCTGTCACCGTCGCTAAGTACGAAACCCCTGCACACCATGACATCAACCGCTCTGGGATTCGGCCCGACTATAAAGTGCCACTAGGATCAATCACCCGTGAGCAACTGGGCACCCCCGACGATCCCCAGTATCAGGCCGCCGTTGATCTCCTGAGCCAAGCGGTGGTCGTCGCTCGTGCCGCCTAAATCTACGCGCACCTATCATGATCCGCTCCATGGCGCGATCACCCTGCATCTTCGCGATCCGGTGGAGGCGCTGCTGGTGCGGTTGATTGACACGCCACCCTTTCAGCGGTTGCGCCGCATTCGTCAGTTGGGGCCAGCTAGCCTAACGTTTCATGGAGCTGAGAGTTCTCGCTTCACCCATGCTCTGGGGGTTATGGCGTTAGCGCGGCGAGCCTTTGAACGACTTGTGCGTCGGCATCCTAGCTTGGCGGAACACCGCGCGGCATTGCTCTGTGCAGCGCTGCTTCACGATATTGGGCATGGCCCCTTCAGCCATACGGCGGAGGAGGTGTTTCACACTCACCACGAGCATTGGACGCAGCGCATCATCCGCGAATCGGACGCGATCGCCCCCTTACTACGGGGGCACGACCCAGGGCTTGTGGATGCGATCGCGGCAATTTATACCCACGACCATTCGGTGCCGTTGATCTGGCAATTGGTGTCTAGTCAGTTAGACTGCGATCGCCTCGACTATCTCCTGCGCGACAGCTACTTCACCGGCGCGTCCTACGGCCATCTCGACCTAGAGCGTATCCTTAACGCCCTGGATTGGGATCCGACGACGGGTGGCCTCGTCATCGCCCAAAAGGGGCAGGCCGCTGTCGAACACTACCTGCTAGTGCGCTATTTGATGTACGCCCAGGTTTACAACCATCCCAAAAACCTCGCCGCAACCTGGGTCTTGCAGCGGGCCTTTGAACGCGCCCGCCATCACCTCCAGGCCAACAACCTCGAAGCTGATGAAACGGTAACGACCTGGCTCAGGCAACCCAGCACGACTTGGTCGCTGGCCACCTACCTGGCAGCAGATGACATCGTCTTCACCTATCACCTGCATCGCTGGCAACACCATACTGATCCCATCCTGGCGGATCTGTGTCGGCGCTTTCTAGATCGCGATCTGTTCAAAGCTCGGGACATTTCTCACCTGTCTCCCTCGGAGCAACAGCAGCTTCTTGACGACTTGCGCCAAATTCTGGTGCATCAGGGTACAGACCCTGCGATTTACAGCGGGCTGCGCCAGAGCCACAGTCGTGGCTATACCCTTTACCAGCGCGGCATTCAGGTGCGCGTAGAGTCTGCGAGCCGCGACATCAACGCGGTGTCGCCCTTGGTTGAGCCCCTGACTCGCGCCTATCAGCGCACTTGGCTAATTTATCCGGCACCGTTGAGCGAGTGGTTGAGCGATCGCCTCGCGACCCGTTGAAACTTGATGGCCAGCCCGTTATGGCAGCGGCGTGCTGTGCCGCAGAGCATCAAGATCAATTGCGTTCAGTGCCTCGTAGGCATTGGCAACGGCGCGATCGCCCCGCAAAAAGCCAACATTTGCCGCTGGACACAGATACGCCAGCGTTGCGGAGGAAAACTCGGCCCGTAGCGCCTCAACCTGTTGCAGTTGGCGTGGCCAGTGAAAGGTTTTGGCAAACCGAAGGGGTGCGATCGCACCACCGCGCTGGGGCAACAGATGCCGCCCGGTGAACAACACCCCCCCGTGAGCCCGGTGATAGACGCAGGCCGACCCTGGGGAATGACCAGGTGTCCATCGCACATCCGTTTGGGCTGAGAAGACAAAGCGATCGCGATAGGTCACCCGATTCTCCACACTGGGCAACAGATACGCCTCTTGCTCTTGCATCACAATGGGACACCCCAACGCCGCTTGAATCGGCTGCACTTTCCCAATACCGCCGCGATGGGTCATCGTCCACCCCTGCACCCCACCCTGGGAGGCCAAAAATGCCGCGATCTCCTCATTCCACGGTGGCGTGTCAATTAATAGATTCGCTGGGTTGCCATCGGCATCCTTCTCTACAATGAAATAAGCAATTGCCCCCAAAGTGGCTCGATTCGGTGAGAATGCATAGATGCCGTCTAGGACAAGACGAGGGGGCCGCTGCATTTCGGCGGTCGGCGTTACAGAAGTCATAGGGCGCTTTTGCTCAGACCAGAATGTCTCGCACGTCATCAACAGAGTGGATAGGGTAATGCTTCAAGATGGCCTCTCAAGCCTGAAAAGAGGGTTAACGCTGGCGATTTTAAAGCCAGTCTTGCTAGGCTACCGAGGTATCCCCTTTGAAATCCTACTCCCTCAGCCGATGTCCTGGGAAATGCGCCGCTAGGGAGCCAAACTGTTCATGATTTTTCTCCTCGTTTTATTCGGCCTCATCACCTATTACGTCGTCAAGCGTAGCGTCGCGGGCATTACCAATACCCCAGTCTGGCTGCTATGGCTGGTGATGATGACGCCCGCGCTTGTCATGGTGTACTGGGTGGCAACCCAAGGGCCAGAGGCTCAGTTTCCCCTGTCGTGGTTGATTGCACTGGTGGGAGGTTGCTCCATCGCCTATTGGGTCTTGGTACAGTGGGGCCGAAAGCCGGGAATGCCCACCCCCGCCGAAAAGATAGAGGCCGAGATGAAGGCAAAGGCGACGAGCGTCGCCCAGAAAAAAGGAACGCTCCGCCCCATTGATAAAGAAGAGGAAAACACGCTTCAACATTGTTTCCCGTGGTCGGTCTTTTACTTGCAAAACATTGAATATCGCCCCCAAGCGTTGATTTGCCGAGGGCAGTTGCGCTCCTCGCCGACCGTTGCCTATGAAACGGTGCGAGAAAATGTGGAGTCTAATTTTGGCGATCGCTTCCTCGTAGTGTTCCAGGAAGGGTTGAATGGGAAGCCTTTCTTTGCGCTGGTTCCCAATCCTCAAACCCAGAAAAAGTCTGCTCCTCCGGTGACGGCTAAGACCGCACGACCGACGCTGGCGTTGGGGCTGTTCCTAACCACTCTGTTTACGACCACAGCGGTCGGCACTTACATCGCTGGCGTATCTGAGGAGGCCTTGCAAAACGACCCGTCTCTTTTCTTCCAAGGGTTGCCCTACGCGGTGGCGCTGATGCTCATTTTGGGAACCCATGAACTGGGGCATTACTTCACTGCCCGGCGCTATCGAATGCAGGCGACGCTGCCCTATTTCATTCCAATTCCCTTCTTTTTGGGCACTTTTGGGGCGTTTATTCAACTGCGATCGCCGGTTCCGAATCGACGCGCGTTGTTTGATGTCGGCATTGCTGGCCCCTTAGCTGGGCTGGTGATGACGCTGCCGCTGGTGCTGTGGGGGCTGGCCCACTCAGAGATCGTCCCCCTGTCCGAAAGCGCTAGCCTGCTAAATTTTCAGGCCCTCGATCCGGGGGCGTCGATCGCTGTCGCCTTGCTGAGCAAGCTAGCCCTTGGGGCATCCCTCATGGCAGACAGTGCGATCGCCCTGCATCCGGTCGCAGTGTCGGGATGTCTGGGGCTCGTCGTCACCGCCCTCAACCTGATGCCCGTGGGCCAACTGGATGGCGGCCATATTGTCCACGCCATGTATGGTCAGCGCACCGGAGCAATTATCGGGCAGGTTTCTCGGTTTTTGGTGTTAGGCTTAGTCGTCGTGCATCCAGAACTGCTGATTTGGGCAATTCTGCTGTTTTTTATTCCGGCAGTTGATGAACCTGCCCTGAATGATGTGAGTGAGCTTGACAACTGCAGAGACATCTGGGGCTTGGTTGCACTCACCATTTTGGTGTTGATTGTCCTACCTGCGCCCCCAATGCTAAAGGCTATCCTGTTTTAAACGGGCGATCGTCCCGCAAGCAGGTCTCAAACGTTCCCCTGGTTAGACGTGCGATGTCTCAAGAAATTACACGCTGGCTGACTGAAATTCGTACCTTGCAGCATCAAATTGCGGCATTGCGGCAAGAACGCGACCAAGCCTACGCCAGTTCTGCGAACTGGCGACAACTGTATGAGGCAGAAGCCCAGCAGCGCCGCACGGATGTGGAACAGCTCACGGTGACCGTCGCGACCCTAAGGGCTGAGCTAGATGCCCTGAGATCGCAGGCGACATCCTCAAACTCAGACGGTTACCGAACCAAAATATCGCTGGATGTCGCCGCAGACTTGAACACGATGGAAGGGGTACGGGCACAACTGATCGCATCTTTAGAACAGTGCGATCGCCTGCAACAAGCCCTCGACCAAGAACGCGCTAGCCATGCAGAAACTCGCAAGACCTTGACCACTGCGCTGGGCGAAACCATTGACGCCCTCAAAGCCGAGAACCATACGGCGTTGGTTCATCAACCTACGGAACACCGCGCCCTCCAGCGTGACAATCGAGCCTAAGGGTGTCGCGCACCGATGGAAGCGCGCCCAGTGCCCAGAGAAATGGACTGCGACTGGCTCTAACCCTCGGCAGGGGGGAAGAACGATCGAAACGGGCGATCGCGCTTTGTAAATTGGCGCGATCGCCCGTTTCTGAACCCAGCAGTGCTGAATTCGAGGATGACTGTGCCGAAAGCCCGCTCCCAGCGGTAGAGGAAATCAGGTATTTCAAGCCCTTCTGTTTGGGAAAAAGGGGTGGGATAAGGGGATTCGTCTCGCCGATGAGAACGCCCTGAATCCATACCCTTAGTGATCATCCTAGTGATCATCCTGAGTCACACCCGTTCCGCGCTAGAAGCCCATGGCCTTAGCCAGCACGTCGAGATCCGCAGGAAGCCCAGTTTTTACAGCATTATGGCCATGGTCGATGGCTGTACTGGGATCCTTCAAGCCATTCCCCGTCAGGACGCACACAATGCGCGCACCCGTTGGGACGTGCTCTCGCAGTTTGATCAGCCCCGCTACAGACGCAGCACTCGCTGGCTCACAAAAAACGCCCTCATCCTTGGCAAGGAGGCGGTAGGCATCCAGAATTTCTTCATCCGTTACAGCATTGAACGCCCCTTGGCTGGCTTCGCGCACCGCGATCGCCTTATCCCAACTGGCTGGATTCCCAATCCGAATGGCAGTCGCGAGCGTGTCGGGATTCTCCACTACCTTGCCCTCCACCAACGGAGCCGAGCCCGCCGCCTGAAAGCCCATCATGCGCGGCAGGCGGCAGCGATTTTCGCGGTGATATTCACAAAACCCCATCCAATAGGCCGTGATATTCCCGGCATTACCCACCGGAACACAGAGCCAATCCGGCGCGTCTCCCAGGGCATCGACCACCTCAAAGGCAGCGGTTTTCTGCCCTTCCAGTCGATAGGGATTGACGGAATTTACCAGAGTCACCGGGTAGCGATCGGCAATTTTGCGCACCATCTCTAGGGCAACATCAAAATTGCCCTGAATCGCAAGAACCTCTGCCCCATAGAGCAAGGCTTGGGCCAGTTTGCCTAGGGCAATATAACCATCGGGCACCACCACATAGGCCCGCATCCCGCCCCGCCGAGCGTAGGCGGCAGCCGCAGCGGAGGTGTTCCCCGTGCTGGCACAAATCACAGCTTCAGCCCCCGATTCCTTGGCCTTAGACACCGCCATCGTCATGCCCCGGTCTTTGAAACTGCCGGTGGGGTTGAGGCCGTCATACTTTAGGTAAACCTGCACTTGGCGACCGATGCGATCGCTGACCGCTGGTGCCGGAATCAAGGGGGTATTGCCCTCATGGAGCGTGACCACAGGGGTGCGATCGCTCACGGGCAAAAAGGACTGATAGGCATAAATCAACCCACTCCACCCCTGATGTGGGGGTTGAAGGGGTGTCAAGGTGGACGGTCGAGAGGCGGCGGTGGGATCTAAACTCAGGGTCACAGTGGCCTACAAATTGTCAACGCAGCGCTAAGGTTACAGCATTCTTGGTCGAGGCGGGGCAAGTACCCCTGGTCAACTTTGAACGCAGGGTGATGAAGAATTGCGCCCACCGAGTCTCACACTTGAGCTGGGAATGCCCTAGACTAGGGCTCGATAGGCTTAGCCATCCTTCGCCCTCTAAGTCTACCCTGTCGGTTCAAGCTTTCTGAATGCAACGGTTAAGCCCGCAGCAGATTCAGGCACGCCAACGCTCCAGCCACCAGTCCTAAAAGTGCCACACCCATTTACTTCCCCTGTCTGCTGCACTGATTACGATGCGAAAGGCAAAATTGCGATACGATGTGTATCGTTTTGATAAGCAATAATGCTCAAAGGTTGACTCATGGCTTTAACAACCGTAGCCCCCGAAACGAATGCCTTGTCTCCTAAACATCAGTCTTCTCAAGTGCTTGATGCGTCGGCAGCAAAAGCATCGTTGCCTTACACCCCTGGGCAACAGGTCGAACTGCTTCATCTTCAGGCTGAGCTAGATGCCCTTTTGGTTGAGTTGCAAGCCCTTCAGCAACAACGTCAAGGTATCTAGCCATACCCCCCATCGCTTGCTTCGCAACAGGGGGCAGGGCAAGTTCTTTTTTTGATGCGATGCGATCGCATCCTTACGTTAACTAGAATTGCGGATTAAGCGCGCGGCCATTCGGTTCGCGCGTTTTGTTTTCGCGCGTTTTGTTGTGGACATGGGTTGCCGAAACTTCGGGCACAGTCCAGCGTTTCGCCCTAGGGCGCGTGATTAGTTGAAATGCTTGCCCAGACAGGATTGCCGTGGGGGACACGATTCACGGCTTTAGGTTTCACGGCTTTAGGTTTACAACAAGCCGTGAAGCCCATGACTAGATGCACTTGCCCATCACCCTGTGCGTATAACGGCAAAAGCCTTTCGCCTTGGGGGCGATCGCGCCGGGCGATACCCACCAGAGCGAAAGGCTCGTATTACTGAATGACAGCGTTGCGATCGCGCTTGGCTAGGGACTTGGCAGAAAGTAATTAAACACTCCTCCGCTGGGTGCCAAACTCACCTGGTTGACCTTGAGTCCTTGCAGGACTCCGATGAGATCGCGATCGTCGCCATCCACGTGATAGATGCCTACACCAGAAACCTTTTTGCCGAGTCTGACCTCTGCGATTTCATAATCATCCGGCGCTCCGAGTAAAGCGACGCGGTCTTGATTGACTTTGAAGTCTGTGATGTGCGCGTAGGAACCCGTCTCTTCGTATGCAACCCCAGCATCGGAAAAGAGCCTGAAGGTGTCGTTGCCGCTTCCCCCGGTCAGAATGTCGATTTCTCCGGCTTCTGTGCCGCTGACTGCCTCTCCACCAAACAGGATGTCATTCCCATCACCGCCATTTAGCTTGTCATTGCCCAGGCCGCCGATGAGTTCATCCTGAGATACGCTGCCTTTGATAACGTTGTTGAGGTCATTACCAGTGCCTTGTCCACCGACGGAGAGGGTCAAATTCTCAACATGTTCTGGCAAGGCATAGGTCGAGAGAGAAGAGATAACCGTGTCTTGGCCTTCATTGGCGAACTCAAGGACGACATCGCCTGGGTCATCCACAAAATAGCGATCGTTCCCCTTACCGCCTGCCATGATGTCAGCCCCAGTATCGCCGTTGAGGATGTCGTTGCCGTTACCTCCAATCAGGACATCATCGCCATCGCGGCCATTCAGGCGGTCGTTCCCGCCTTTGCCATCAATTAAGTCGTTGCCATTGGTGCCATTGAGGCGATTTCCTTTCTTATTCCCATTAATGGGGTTAAGAAAGTCGCCTTCCACCACAAGGCCGCTGTACACACGGCCAAAAAAGTCCCGGTTTTCGTATACAGTGCCGGGGGATAGGAACCCAAATTCCGCTGCGCCCTCTCCACTGGTTGAGTCGTTGCTGACAAATTTTGCCTGGGAAAAGGTCACACGGGGAAGCTGTTCCGGCATTCCGTTCTGCTTTTCCGACTCGCCTGTGCCGTTGTTGAGGTTGCTCAGGGCAAAAATTGCGCCGCCATGCCCAGAACCATCGCCGCCGCCATTCGCGCCTTCGCCACCGGAAGCGCTGTTGTTACCAAACGTACTGCGATCAATGGTGAGCGAACCAGAACGCACGAAAATTGCGCCGCCTAATCCAGCACCGCCGCCGCCGCCATTGTAGTTGCCATAACCGCCATAGTTGCCAGCGTAGCCGCCTTTGCCATTGGCGTAGCCCATTTCGGCATAGTTACTGCCGCCGCCGCCGCCGCCGCCGCCGCCAAAGCCGCCATAGCCGCCATAGCCACCCTTGCGATCGCCACTAGCCGAGAAGGTATAGCCGCCGCCACCACCACCGCCGCCAAAGCCGCCATAGCCACCCGACGCACCATAAACATTAGCGGGATTGGTGCTGTATCCACCGCCGCCGCCGCCGCTGCCAAAGGTTCCTGGCTGCCCAACTTGGTCGGGGCCGCCGTTGGCTCCGGGGGTGTAGTTGTCTCCCATGCCGCCACCGGGGCCACCAGATTCGCCACTGGCTGCGCCATTACCACCCAAGGCGGAGTTTCCGTTGAAGGTGGAGCTGCGAACCGTGACGTTACCGCCGTAGACGAAGAGGGAGCCACCCAGACCCGCGCCGCCACCGCCGCCACCACCGTCAGCCCCGCTGGTGCCGTTGGCACTGCCTTCCACTAAGTTCAGGTTTTGGAGGATGACGTTGCCGCTACGGATAAAGAAGTGGCGACCAAAGCTATTGGCGTCTAGGGTGGCGGCTTCGTTGTCGGGGCCAACTTGACCAACAATCGTGACGCGTTTCTTTTCTTGAATATCTGGCAAGACATCGCTGTCTGCCCATTCGATGTTGCCTTGAATAATGATTTTGTCAGCTTTTTTATTGCGATTGGCTTGGTTAATGGCGTTTTTGAGCTGCTCAAGGGTGCTAACTCTGAAGGTTGGCATGGGTTTAGATCCTCGATGAGTTGGTGGAGTACCCTGTGCGGTTCGATAGGGCAAAGCTTTTTATAAGATGCCCCGGATGATAGCGGGAGCGATCGCGGCCCAAAGTTCAAACCTGATGCAACAAGATCGCCCCTTTATTCCAATAAAGGGGCGATCGCCCAAAACAACGCGTCGAATTGTGGCGTAAATGATTGAACTATCGCAGCCGGCCCGATCGCAAAATACTTACCAACAGCCACAGCCCCAAAAAGCTCGCAGCGGCAAAAAAGACATAGCTCAGCACCACCCCTTGGGAGGTGCGTTGCCCCGTGGAGACGATCGCAGCGCCAATGATGAGTGCCCCCACCACCGTGCTGAACGATCGCCGATTGGCCGCATCATCCAAGCTGCGGCGCAGACCATCGACTTCCCGTAGGCTGAGGTTCCAGGTGAGGGTTTCGGTGCTGAGGCGATCAAGCAAAAAGGCAAACTGTCGCGGTGATTCGAGAGAAAGGTTGCGAAATTCCAGCCCGGTGCGCAGCAGCGTTTGCACGGGATCTTCGCCAACAAGCTGCTGGCGGAAGAGATCGGCCATGAGGGGACGGATTTCAGACAGCAGGTTGACTTTGGGATTGAACTGGCGGGCCGCGCCTTCGAGGTTGGCGAGGGATTTGGTAAACAGACCAATGTTGGCGGGCCAGCGCAAGTGGTTATCTGTGCCTGCTTCCAGAATTTCGCCAAACACCTCGGCGGTGTTGAGGTTTTCCAAACTGAGGCCGTAATAGCGGCCCATCAAGCGTGTGAAGTCACTTTCGAGCTTCGACAGGTTGGGGGGCTCTAGGGGCTCGGCCAGTTTGAGGGTGAGCTGGGTGCAGCGCTGGGCGTCGGAACTGGCGATCGCGAGCACCATTTCGGTCATGGTGGCACGGGTGCGCGGATCGAGCCGCCCCATCATGCCACAGTCGAGCAGAGCAACCCGGCCATCCTTCAGATAAAAGATGTTGCCGGGGTGTGGGTCAGCGTGAAAAAAGCCGTCGATGAAAAATTGCTTAAAAAACACGCGAAATAGCAGCGTCGTCACCGCCTGTCGCGCCTTGGCGGCGGCTTCTGTGTCGGTATGAACTAGGTCAGTGGTCAAAATCGGCGCACCGTCGAGCCATTCCATCACCAACAATTTGGGGCTGGTCAACTCCCACACAATTTCGGGAATGACGATTTGACTGGCGTCATACCAAGGGCTGTTTTGTAGGTTGCGGCGCAGCAGATCCGTGTATTCTGCTTCGGTGGTGAAATCTAGCTCGGCGCGAATGGCTTCGCTAAACTCGTAGGCCAGCTCAACGACGTTGTACCGTGTCCCAAACTGGGTGGCGGAGACAAGCCGCGCCACATCGCGAATCAGGGACATATCTTGTTCCACGAGTTTGTCGATGCCGGGACGCTGCACCTTGAGCGCCACGTCGCGACCGTCCTTAAGCTTGGCCCTGTGGGTTTGGCCAATGGAGCCTGCCGCGATCGCGGAGTAGTTAATTTCGGCAAAGATGTCCTCTGGCGGAGCAGGTAACGCCTGACGAATCAGCGTTTCCATCTGGCTGGCGGGCACCGGCGGCACAGTGGACTGCAAACTGCTAAGGGCTTTGATGTATGACGCAGGCAGCAGATCGGGGCGGGTGCTCAGGAGTTGTCCAAACTTGACGTAGACCGGGCCGAGCTCGGTGAGAATATTGCGCAACACTTCGGGGGGCGGCAGTTCGGGCTCGTCGGCTTTGCCACCGCTGAGGAGCCGCCGCATGTAGTCCCACCCATTGCGGAGCACGACTTCAACAATTTCACCCTGGCGAGACATCCGAGAGGGGGCAAGCATGAAACCTCCGACAGCACTGGATTGATGCTAACGAAGTTTGGTTAAGACCGGGAATCGTCGCTGGATAGATGTTTCAGGGTGTCGATCAGGGTTTGGGCGATCGTCGTTGATCCCCCTGGCAATCCCACCCGTTCTTGCCCGTTGAGGACGCACTGGGCCTGATAGTCGCGATCGCCCAAAATCTGACAGAGATGCTGGGCCGCTTTTTGCAAAATTGCGGGCGTAGCCGGGCGGCAACCAATGGTGGTCACCGATGGCCCCAGCAACCGCATTTGGGCCTCAGCAAACAGGTAGGTAAACTGTGGCCCCGGCCCCGGAATTTGAACGACGGGCTTGCCCAGGCCAACCGCTTGCTCAACGGCAGTGCCCGCCATACCCACCACGGCGGTGCATTGATGCAGGATATCGGCGAAGGCATTGTAGTGCAGGTGAACGATGGTGTCGCCCCGGCACAAGCGATCGCCCGTTGGCATCTGCCAACCTTGCGCGATCGCGAGGGCTTGGAGGTGCTGGGGGGCAAAGCTCGGTACCAACGCCACATGGAACTGCGCCGCACACCGGGCCGTGATGGCTTCGCACAGTTGCAACATCAGCCCTAGATTTTGCTGAGCCTCGGGCAGGCGACTGCCTGGCAGCAGCGCAATCATGGGGCGGGTGGAATCCAGGTTGAGGTTGGCCCCCGTCGGGGTGAGCACATCCATAATCGGATAGCCCGCATAGCGCGCGTGGGGAAAGCCCCGGCGCAGCAGATCCTTTGCCGTAAAGGCATCGCGGGTGAGGACGGCGCAACAGCGGCGGGATCGCAGGCCCATTTGCGCGAGCCACGGCAGCTTAACCCGACCCTCATAATAGCTTGAGGTCGAAACCAAAAACGCGATAAATGGGCGACGGGTGACATAGGCAAACAAAATCGGCACAATGTCGCCCGTGGCAAAGAGCAGATCACAGGTGCGGCCATAGCGGCGTACAGCCTGAATCTGTCGCCACGTCAGGCCAATTAACCCCGAAAACAGGTCACGAATTAGGCTCACGGGGTTCGTGTCCCGCCACCAATTCACCGGGTTGAACAATCGCACCACATTGATATAGTTAAAGCCGCCGGAGGGAAGCTGCTGGGTTGGGCCAATGATGGGCACTGCCAGCTTACGATAGGCATCGCCCGTGCCCACAATGGGCATGGCCGCCACGTCAACGCTGGGATCGATCGCGTGCAAGGCACGCACAATTAGCGTGGCGTTGAGGTCTTCGCCATGCCCGTTGCTGAGAAACAGCACCCGCTTGGTCATCTCCTATTGGCCTCTCCTATCGCCACCAATGCGTAGCCACGAATCAGAATAGCCTACTCTTTGACTCGAAACGGAGACTACGGTGCCCCGATGTTCCACAGCCCTCAACGTGGGGATCGCTGCCGACGGAATGCCCGATGGGATAGTGGAAACCACCCAGCTTGCCTAACTTTTGGCCTGTGGTAGAACGTCTTGTGTTCAGCTCTGCGATCGCGGGCGATCGTTCTCTACCCTCGACATCATGTTTTAGGAATGACCAACCATGACAGCGCCGCGATTGTTGTGTGTGAGTAACGGCCATGGGGAAGACGCGATCGCCCTGCGAATCTTGCTGGCCCTGCGCGATCGCCATCCGAACCTAGACCTGGCTGCCTTGCCCCTTGTGGGCGAAGGCACTGCCTTTCGGACGCATGGGATTGCCCCCATCGCTGCCACCAAAACCTTACCCTCCGGCGGTTTCGTCTATTTGGATGGGCGACAACTGGCCCGCGACCTCAAGGGCGGGTTGGTGCAACTGACGATCGCGCAACTGCAAGCGATGCGCACCTGGGCGCAACAGGGGGGCGCGGTGTTGGCCGTGGGCGATCTGATCCCAGCGGGGTTTGCCCGGTGGAGCGGCTGCCCCTATGCCTTTGTGGGCACGGCCAAGTCGGCCTATTATCTGCGCAACGAAGCCGGACGCCTGCCCGAGATTCCTTGGTATGCGGGCTGGGCGGGCTCGATTTACCTGCCCTGGGAGCGGTGGCTGATGGGGGGGCGCTGTCGGCTGGTGGTGGTGCGAGATGAGTTGACAGCGGCAGAACTCCGGCAGTGTGGCGTGCGATCGCTGGTGGTGGGCAACCCGATGATGGATGGCCTGGCACCCACGCCACTGGGGGAAACGCTACGATCGCCCGACCCTGCCGCGCTGACCCTCGTGCTCTTGCCGGGGTCGCGCCCGCCCGAAGCCTACCAAAACTGGGATCGCATCCTGCGCGCGGTGGCGAGCGTGCTGCCAACCTTTGCGCCGCGATCGGTGCATCTGCTGGGGGCGATCGCGCCATCGCTGGATCTCGCGCCCCTCTGCGACGCCCTCCGCCGCCACGGCTGGACGGATGTTCCCGCCACCAACTCGATCTTTATCCACGCCAATGGCACCCTGCGGCTGACCCAAACCGCCTATGCGGATTGTCTGCACTTGGCCGACGCCGCAATCGCGATGGCGGGTACTGCCACCGAGCAGGTGGTGGGTTTGGGCAAACCCGCCTTTACCCTTCCCGGCGATGGGCCGCAGTTTGTGCCCGCCTTTGCCCGGCTACAAACCCGGTTGCTTGGCCCGTCGGTGCAACTCCTCAACCATC
This sequence comes from Leptolyngbyaceae cyanobacterium T60_A2020_046, assembly GCA_015272155.1. GTDB lineage: Bacteria > Cyanobacteriota > Cyanobacteriia > Phormidesmidales > Phormidesmidaceae > JACYME01. Next base: position 33,754 of record JACYME010000214.1, on the reverse strand, counting down.
CAGCGGAGGTGGGTGCCGCAATTCAAGCGACCCTGGCCGATGCCCAACGGCTTGCGCACATCCGCGAGAATGGGCAGCGCCGTCTGGGGGAACCGGGGGCGGCAGCGGCGATCGCGGCGGCGCTGAGCGATCGCCTCTTGGAAATGGGAGGGTGAGAAACCGATGAGGGTAGAGTTGCCCGGGGGCCACTACACCTCGCGATCGTGCTTGTTGGCCCAGGCGTCAAAGGCGGTGATGGCTTTGCTAGGCAGAGGGGGATGCATGGCAATTTTGCGGGAGTCGCGATCGCGTGCCAGGTCGTCATAAATGGCTTGGCTGTTGAAGCCATAGCGGGCGGCGTCTTCGCGGGTGTTGCTGTAATACACGCGATCGAGCTGCGCCCAGTAGACCGCGGCCATGCACATGGGGCACGGCTCGCAACTGGTGTAGAGTTCGCAACCGTCGAGTCGCCAACTGTTGAGGGTGGCGCAGGCTTGGCGAATGGCGGTCAGTTCGGCGTGGGCGGTGGGGTCATTAAGGGACGTGACTTCGTTCATGCCGCGCCCGATGATGACGCCATCTTTGACCACCACAGCCCCGTAAGGCCCACCGCGATTGCTGTTCATTGCCTCAAAAGAGAGGGCGATCGCGGCTTCCATGAAAGCAGGGTCAGGCGTCATTCTCTACATCCTTAAGATACTCAACACTCACTTACAGCGTTTTTGAAGCCAGTGAGGTGCAAAAACAGCCCCGTAACCATTGACATCCGGGGATGAAGCGCACCTCACCAAGCAAGGAAACGCTATAAGACATTCAACACTCAGTATTCAATAGAGACGGTCAGGGTCGGGGTTCCGTCCGTTCGTTGAGGCGATATTGGTGGTAATTCAGGCAAAAATCCCCATGATTTTGGGAAAATTCCCGATGGGCTTCGCGCACAATTTCAAAGGCTTCGTCGCAGGTGCGCACCCAATACAGCAACTCATAATCCTTTTGGTCGAGCAGGCGTTTTTGCAGCGGCCAGTGATGCACCCAGTGCAAAAAGTCGGCCCACATTTCGCCCAGCAGCACAATCGGAATGTTGCAGATGTGTTGGACCTGCATGAGCTGCCAGGTATAGAGCAACTCCAGCAGGGTGCCGACGCCGCCGGGGGCCACCACCACTGCATTGGCAAGGTGCATGAAGTGATCTAAGCGATCGGAAAAGCGATCGAATTCGCGCTTGATGTCCACATGGGGGTTGGGCGCTTCTTCAAAGGGCAGCTTGATGTTGAGTCCGTAGGATTTGCTGTTGCCATCGCGGCTGCTGGGGTCTTCGCGGCCTTCGCGGTGGCCCAGGTTGGCCGCCTCCATCAGGCCAGGGCCACCGCCGGTCACCACATCCATGCCCTCGCGACCGAGCAGGCGGGCCAGCCGCCGCACCTGTTCGTATACGGTGTCGCCGGGCTTGAGGCGAGCGGAACCAAAGATGACAACGCGGAACCGAGTTTGATCAGGCATGGGCGGCGATCGCATGAAGAGCCGTAATGGTTATACCGCAGAATGCGGATCTCTATTGTGGCGGAGTTGTGGAACTTTAACCGATCTCGATCACACGCCGTGCTGGGCTGGGAAGGCAGATGGGCAGTTGGGCGCGATCGCCTAGCGCCCAGCCCGCATACTCCACGAAAGTGGCTGGGGGGCTGCCCTCGCTGCCCGCCCTGCGCCATAGAGTAGGATTGGAGTGCAATGTGGAGGTGTGTTGTGTTTTTCAGCGTTGTCATTCCGACCTATAATCGCAAGCCGATTTTGGAGAAATGTTTGCAGGCGATGGAGCACCAGCGCATCCCAGCAGACAGCCCCATCACAGGGTACGAAATTGTGATTGTGGATGATGGCTCGACCGATGGCACAGTGGCCTGGTTGCAGGCAAATGCGGCAGCGTTTCCCCATGTGCGCTTGTTTGAGCAAGACCACAAAGGCCCGGCGATCGCGCGCAACCTCGGTGTTGAGCGAGCTAAGGGTGACACCATTGTGTTTATCGACAGTGATCTCGTAGTGCTAGAGGATTTTTTGGCCCACCATGCCCGCGCCCTCACCCGCGCCTATCAGCAGAAGGGCAGCGATCGCGTGTTTACCTACGGTCGGGTCGTCAACACCTGCAACTTTGAAAATCCGACCGCTGAACCCTTCAAGGTGACGGATTATTCCCAGGCGTTTTTTGCGACGGGAAATGTCGCGATCGCCCGCCACTGGCTTGAGGCCGCAGGACTGTTTGATACCCAGTTTCAGCTCTACGGCTGGGAAGACCTAGAGCTGGGGGTACGCCTCAAAAACCTGGGCCTGTCCCTCGTGAAAGTGCCTGAAGCCGTGGGCTACCATTGGCATCCGCCCTTCTCTCTAGATCAGGTGCCGAGCCTGATCGCGAAGGAGATTGAGCGGGGTCGCATGGGGGTCTTGTTTTATCAGAAACACCCCACCTGGGATGTGCGGATGATGATTCAAATGACGTGGCTCCACCGCATTCTGTGGGGGTTGCTTTCCCTGGGGGGACGGCTGAATGAGAAGACCCTGGCACCGCTACTGCAATGGCTCATTGACCAAGGGCGTCCTCAACTGGCGCTGGAAGTGGCGCGGGTCTTCTTAAATTGGTACAACGTGCAGGGCGTTTATGCGGCCTATGCCGAGCATCAGCGCCAGGGAGCCTGAGCGATCGCGGGTAGGCTCATGTCGTCCTGTTCTCGCCCGAGGGGCTATCATCCTTGGATAATGAAGGCTGGGGCTGGGTCGAGCCCCCAATCATTTGCCTGCCGGAAGGACTGCTTCACGCTGTGAACCGCTTTCAATACGATACGACCGCCATCATTGAGGGGTATGCCAAGGGCTACTTTTTGATGGCCGATGATGATGGCCGCAATTTGGGGTGGTATTCCAGCCGCGATCGCACCCTCATTCCGCTAGACGATCGCTTTCGGTATCCCACTTCGCTGCGGCGCGTCCTCAACCAAGAGCGCTTCACGGTCAAAATCAACGCGGACTTTATGGGCGTGGTTGAAGGCTGTGCCCATCGTGAGGTGACGTGGATTTCTGAAGAACTGAAGGAAATTTACTGGGAGTTGCACCAGGCGGGCTGGGCCCACAGCTTTGAAACCTGGCAGGGGAACGAGTTAGCCGGGGGCATTTTGGGCATTGTCATCGGCGGAGCCTTTATCGGCGAATCGATGTTCTATCGCATTCCCGATGGGTCGAAGGTGGCGATGGTGAAACTGGTGGAACGGCTGCGATCGCGCCAGTTTGTGCTGTTTGACGCCCAAATGATGAACCCCCACCTAGAACGCTTTGGGGCGCATACGGTGCGCGATCGCGACTATCGCAAACTGCTCCAGCGCGCCCTGCAACAGCCCTGTCAATTTGTATAGTCTGTAACAAATAAAATCCTCCGGAGGGCCGTGGCGTCGTCAGTCGCGGGCTATAACATGGAACCGTTACTCATCGGGCATCTGGATTCGACGCTATGACCTATTCCTGGCAGACCCCGCCAACGGGTGGTTGGCACACCGTCGAACCGGAAACAGCCCTTGCCCTACTCGAGAGCGATCGCCAAACCGGACTCACAACCGCCAACGTGCTAGATCGGCGATCGCAGGTCGGAGCCAATGTTTTAGAGGAAAGTCGGGGGCGCAGCGCGTGGCGCATCCTGTTCGATCAGTTCACGAACATCATGTTGCTGATGCTGATCGCCGTTGCGGTGGTGTCGGGGGTGCTCTCTCTGCGGGATCAGGAGGTGCCCAAGGATGCGATCGCCATTTTTGCGATCGTGATTTTGAACGGCGTCCTCGGCTACTTCCAAGAGAGCCGCGCTGAGAAGGCTCTTGCAGCGCTGAAGCAGCTCTCGTCGCCCAACGTGCGCCTGATCCGCGACGGCACTGTGCTCGAAGTCCCCGCTCAGGATCTTGTCCCCGGCGATGTGGTGTTGCTCGAAGCCGGGATGCAGGTGGCCGCCGATGGCATTTTGCTGGAAGCCCAAAACCTGCAAGTGCGCGAGTCGGCGCTGACGGGCGAATCCAATGCCGTGAGCAAGCAGGCGGGCGCTGCCCTGGATCCTGAAGCGTCCTTGGGCGATCGCCTCAACCTCGTGTTCCAAGGCACTGAAATCGTCCACGGTCGCGGGTTGGCGCTCATCACTCAAACGGGCATGAAGACGGAGCTGGGCCGCATTGCCGCAATGCTCCAGGCTGTTGAAAATGAGCCCACGCCCCTCCAAGGGCGGATGGATCAGCTTGGCAATACCCTGGTGACGGGGTCGCTGATTTTGGTCGCGATCGTGGTGATTGGCGGCGTCTGGCAAGCCGGGTGGGGTGCCTTTGAAAACCTGTTGGAAGTATCGCTCAGTATGGCGGTGGCGGTGGTGCCTGAGGGATTGCCCGCCGTCATTACGGTCACCCTCGCGATCGGCACCCAGCGCATGGTGCGCCGCAATGCCTTGATTCGTCGCCTGCCTGCAGTGGAAACCCTAGGCTCCGTCACCACTATCTGTTCTGACAAAACGGGCACCCTCACCCAAAACAAAATGGTGGTGCAAACGGTACAGACCCAAAGCCTCACCTGCCAAGTTGGCGGCGAAGGATATCGTCCTGAGGGCAGTTTTGAAAATGCCCACGGCCCGTTCAATCCGCTCCAGCAACCCGAGTTAACGAACCTGTTGCTCTGTGGGCTGCTGTGCAATGACTCGATTTTGCAAAAGGAACAGGGCGACTGGGCGATTTTGGGCGACCCCACAGAGGGCGCGCTGGTGGTGCTGGCGGGCAAGTCTGGGCTTGTCCAAACCCAGATGATCCAGGCATTTCGGCGCGTGGTGGAGTTCCCATTTTCCTCAGAGCGCAAGCGTATGAGTGTGGTGGTGCAGCCCGATGCAACGGCGAATGCGCCCCTTGGGCTGACGACGGATCTGGCCCAGGCTCCGTTTGTGCTGTTTTCTAAGGGATCGCCCGAGCTGTTGTTGGAACGGTGTGAACGGGTGCAGTCCCACCATGCGGTGGATCCGCTGACTGAGACGACGCGATCGCAGATTCTCGCCACCAATGAAGCCCTTGCTGCGCGTGGGTTGCGGGTGCTGGGCTTTGCCTACGCCAAGCTCGACACCCCTCCCCCGGAAACGGCTGAGCACGAAGCGGAGCAAAACCTGGTGTGGCTGGGGTTGGTGGGGATGTTAGACGCGCCCCGCCCCGAAGCCCGAGAAGCGGTGGAGCGGTGTCTGCGGGCGGGGATTCGACCTCTGATGATTACGGGCGATCACCAGCTCACGGCCCAGGCGATTGCGGAGGAGATGGGCATTGCTCAACCGGGCGATCGCGCCATCACCGGCGTCGAGCTAGAAAAACTCAGCCCCGCCGATCTGCAAACCACCGTGCAAGATGTCTGCGTTTATGCACGGGTTTCTCCTGAACATAAGCTGCGCATTGTGCAAGCGCTGCAAGCCCAGCACCACATTGTTGCCATGACGGGAGATGGCGTCAACGATGCCCCCGCCCTCAAACAGGCCGATATTGGCATCGCGATGGGCATCACTGGCACAGATGTGAGTAAAGAAGCGAGCGATATGGTGCTCCTGGACGACAACTTTGCCACCATCGTTGCCGCCACTGAAGAAGGGCGCGTGGTCTATACCAACATTCGCCGCTTTGTGAAATACATCCTCGGCTCCAATATTGGTGAGGTGCTCACCATTGCCGCATCGCCAATATTGCTGCCGATTTTGGATGTGCCCCTCACCCCGCTGCAAATTCTGTGGATGAACTTGGTGACGGATGGCTTTCCAGCCCTGGCGCTGGCGGTGGAGCCTGCGGAGCCCAATGTGATGGATCGGCCTCCCCATGATCCCAAAGAAAGCATCTTTGCTCGGGGGCTGGGCGCATATATGGTGCGCATTGGCCTTGTGTTTACGGTGATTTCTGTATCGCTGATGTACTGTGCCTACACCCATGCCCAAGACCCGACCTATCCGGGTGATCCCGAACGCTGGAAAACGATGGTGTTCACGACGCTGTGCTTGGCGCAAATGGGGCACGCGATCGCCGTGCGATCAAACACCCAAATGACCTACGAAATGTCGCCCCTTTCAAATCCCTTCGTCTTAGTTGCGGTGGTGATCACGACAGTGCTGCAACTGATGCTGATCTATGTGGAGCCGTTACGAAATTTCTTTGGCACTCAGGTGATTAGCCTACCGGAGCTTCTAATCTGCTTTGGCTTCAGCACCCTCATGTTTGTTTGGGTCGAGGGCGAAAAGTTTGTGAAACGCCTGCTCAAAAAGCAATCTTTAGACTAGCAACCGCGATCGCCCGACCTCCGGGCTCACCCCTGCCCCGCCCATTAACCCTGCTCAGACGAACCCCGAACTTCTCTAGAACGTCGGTATCTCCCCCGGTTTCGCCCCAGCAATTCACCTCATCGCGTGAATCAGTCCTTGGATAAACCGGAATTCTTACCCCACACTACCGATGCTCTAGCGTTCCGATGATTCTTCGCGAGAATCATCCCTCGAACAATCGGCACTGGCCGTGATGGCGCAACAGATGATCACACAAGACCAGCGCCGTCATGGCCTCCACCATTGGCACGGCCCGGGGCAACACACAGGGGTCATGGCGACCCCGCGCCGACAGTACCGTTTCTTCGCCGCTGTTGGTGACGGTGTTTTGAGCTTTGCGAATGGTCGCCGTAGGCTTAAACGCCACCCGAAACACAATGTCTTCGCCGTTAGAAATCCCTCCCTGCGTGCCCCCAGAGCGATTGGTGCGGGTGCGCCAGTTGCCTGCCTCATCGGTGTAAAACTCGTCGTTGTGCTCGCTGCCCGTCAGCAACGTGCCCGCAAAGCCAGAACCCAGTTCAAATCCCTTACTCGCGGGCAAAGACATCATGCCCTTCGCGAGGTCAGCTTCGAGCTTGTCAAAGACGGGGGAACCCAAGCCCTTGGGCACCCGGCGCGCCACGCATTCCACCACGCCACCAATGGAGTCGCCCTGGTCACGAATCACTTCGATGCGATCAATCATGCGCTGGGCAGCGTCGGCATCAGGGCAGCGCACGATGTTGCTTTCAACCTGTTCTAGGGTGACGGTACTGGGGTCGATCATCGCTTCCAGGTCTTGAATGCGTTTGACGTAGCTAATGATGTCGACGCCCGCGTATTGGTGCAGAATTTTTTTTGCGATCGCCCCTGCTGCGACTCGGCCAATGGTTTCCCGCGCCGAAGAGCGCCCGCCGCCCTGGTAGTTACGAATGCCGTACTTGGCGTCGTAGGTGGCATCCGCGTGGGAAGGGCGATAGGTGGTCGCCATTTCGCTGTAGTCCTGGGGTCGGGTGTCTTGGTTGCGCACCAGGATGGAAATGGGCGTGCCCAGTGTTTTTCCCTGAAACACACCCGACAAAATCTCGCAGCGATCGCTTTCCCTGCGGGGGGTGGTGATTTTGCTTTGGCCGGGGCGGCGGCGATCGAGCTCGTACTGAATGTCTGCTTCAGAAATGTCGATCTGGGGGGGGCAGCCATCAATAATTACGCCGACCCCGCCACCGTGGGATTCCCCAAAGGTCGTAATGCGAAACAAATGGCCGAACGTGTTGCCCATATCCCCGTCAGTTGAAGTGCTTTTTCATCCTAGCCTGCGATCGCAGCCTAAGAGGCCAGATTCTCCCGCAGATAGCGGATGTAATAGCGAGGATTCACCGCCTGACCATCGCGATAGATGGTGTAGTGCAAATGTGGCCCCGACGATCGCCCAGTATTGCCCAATGCGCCGAGGCGCTGCCCCCGTTGAATGCGATCGCCCACCTCAACATCCATCTCAAAAAGGTGCGCATAGAGCGTTTCATAACCATAGCCGTGATCAATCACGACATGCTTGCCAAAGCCGCCAGAGTGCTCTGCGCGCACCACCACCCCCTCAGCCGTGGCATAAACCGCCAGGCCAATCGGCCCCCGAAAATCAATGCCGTTGTGCATCTCATAGCCGCGCCCCCCAAAGGGATTGCGGCGCAAGCCAAACTCAGACGACACATCAAGCTCGCCATAAAGCGGCTTGCCATCGGGAAATGCAGCCTCCCGCGCCGCTTCTGCTGCCAGCGTTTCCTCCAAGGCCGGGCGCACTTGGCGCTCAAGGCGTGCTGTCAATTGAGGCACCTTCGCCTTCGCAATTTCAAACAACTGCTCGGGCGGCACAGAACCCGCCACCCCACCTTGGGAAGACTGCGGAGACGCCGCAGGTAGTGACGACGATTCCTCGCCAGTCTCCATCCCCGCCCGCTGACGCAGATCCTCAATTTCAGCCCCAAGGGACTCCAGATCTGACATCACTTCACTAGCGGTCTGAGTCAACGACTCATTGCGCTCGTTCAGGCGCATATTTTGATGCAGAAGTGCGCTCATCCAAGCCAAAGGCGTCCCCAGACAAACCAGCCCAACGATGATCACAGGCAAGGGTTGGAAGGTGATTGATAGGGGCGTCTGCCCGGTTCGAGTAATCAGCACCGTATAGTGCTTCGGGAGTCGTATCCGCATTGTTGTTCTCAGCGATCAACCTGGGTCTCTTAAGGTTTTCATTAGGATTACACCCGCATGATTATACGGGGATCATCGGCTATCCAGCAATTTCACCATTGTCGAACCCTTTCCAAACCCTTCAGCAAAGGGCTTTAAAGGTCGCCTGTCCCTCCACAGTGCTGGGGATCCAGGGCTTGAATCAATTGGCAAATCACGCGCCCGAGCCCCCAAGATCTGGCGGTGCGATTTTCAGTCCCGCCACAGATCACACCGATCACGCTGACTGCCTGACACAAGTGCCCCAAAGCATTGATATTCAGTTGTTTCACATCTGGAGCTGGAATCTCGAACTCTAGGGCTGAAAGCCTTGGGTTTGAGTCCCTTTTGCGTATAGACTCTCAACGAAAATCAAGGATTTCCAGAGATGTGTCAGGCAACCAGCAGATCACGAGGACGATCATTTTCCCTAGCGGGTATTAACCGCTAGGCTGCACTGCGCTTGGAATAGGCGGCATATTCTCGCAATAGAAATATCGATTGCTGAAGGGCTCTGGCGAAAGTTTAATTTCGTTACTGATCGCATCTTTTTTTATCGTTTTCCAAGCATTTTCAATAAACTGCGAGACGATAAAACTAAAAGCGCACGAAGTCTCGCCATATTTCGGAAATGCCGAAAATGACAAGGGTTGATAGCCAGCATCATTCGCTTGTCAGCGCTGTTTGTTGAAGTGATAGGGTGTAGTCTATTTTCCTACGCTCGACCGGTTTCAACCGATCGATTGGACTCGCCCAAGGGTTGAAACGTGGCCTCGTTGTTGTCGTCATTTGACCAGCTTTTGAAAAAATCCGAGACCGCTTCTCTTCATCCAATCACTGAAACTGAATCCGACCAGAGATGTAGTGCAATCTTCAATGCCCTGGGTTCATCGAACTAGGCGCATGAGTTGAGAAGTCAGGATCTCTACTTTTTTGAAATGGCGATTCCCATGACTCGTGAATCCACACTATCGTCGGTCAAGGATTGCAAGGAAACACAACAGAAAACGCGATCACGATATCTAATGTAGGGCTCACACTGATTCCATTTTGTGTCATTTTCGTTGATTTTTTAGGTCATTTTCGATGCAATTTCGGCGTTTTTTGTGTCCTGATTGAGGTTTTTTAGTCCCAGTTTCAGCACAAAATCTTCGTTATCCGTGAGGTTTTAAAATGGAAAACTTTGACTTCATTATTCTCGGAGCCGGATTAGGTGGACTCTCTGCAGCTGCATGTTTGACGCGCCAGGGATATCGAGTCGCTGTCCTTGAAAAACACGACTTACCTGGCGGATGTTGCCATACCTTTGACTTTGGCAACTATCGCTTCTGTGCAGATGTTCACTACATTTCCCAATGCGGGCCAGGACAAACCATTCAACAATTTTTCAATTATCTAGAGCGCGATGTCGCGTTTAATTCCCTTGACCCAGACTGTATCGATCGGGTGATTACACCTGAAGCAGATTTCTCGATTCCTCTGGGATGGGAGAGGTTACGCGATCGCTTACTCGCAACCTTCCCAGAAGAATCTGAGGCGATTCATCACTATTGCGATGAAATCAAGCAAATTCACCAGGAAATTCGGGCATTGGGACAAGAGGTTCGCTGGTATGACCAGCACTGGTCAGATTGGCTCAAGTTGCCAAAGTATTGGAACCTGTTCCAAAAGCGTAACTGGACGTTGCAAGACCTATACGATCGCGCAGGTCTATCCCCCAAATTACAGGCTGTTTTGGCCGGCCAAAGTGGCGACTATGCCCTCCCCCCCGCAGAAATTGCCCTGATCACCCATACCTCTTTAGTGAGCGATTATGCCGAGGGTGCCTATTACCCAACCTATCACTTTAAGCACTTCGTCGATACGATTGTGGACGCGATCATAGAGGGCGGTGGTGTGGTGAACTATCGCTGCCCGGTAGAGCATATTGAAGTGCGCGATCGCAAGGTTCAATTCGTCACCGCCAATGGCGTGAATTATACGGCTCAGCAGACCTACATTAGTGACCTTGATCCAAAACTGACCGTACAGCTCATGCATCAACCAGAGGCCCTCAGCCAGCAAGAGTATCACCGTTTGACAGATTATGAATACTCCGCGAGTGCCTTCAACATTTACCTTGGATTGGATGAGCGATTTTGCCCAGAACGCTACGGCATTGGCAACTGGAATATCTGGTATTACCCCACTGGTGATCTCAACCGAGAATATCAACAACAGCTTGAAGGAGATCTCACACATCCTTGGATTTTCTTGTCTTGCCCGACGATGAAATCCAAGGAGTCTGGGATGGCCCCGACAGGACACCATGTGCTAGAAATTGCCACAGTTTGTCCCTACGAACCGTTCAAAATCCTCCATGAAACTGACCTAAAAGCCTACAAGGCCAAGAAGCGAGAAGTCTATCAGGCGGTGATGGGCAGCGTGCGAGATTTAATTCCCGATGTTGACGCCTATGCCCGCATGAAAGTTTATGGCACCCCAACCACCAGTGAGTTTTATTTGGGGCAGCCCCAGGGCAATATTTATGGGGCAAAACTTATTCCTCAGCAGGTTGGCTTAAATCGTTTGGGCTATCGTACGGAGCTGCGGAATTTGTATCTTGTTGGGGCGACAGCGGGCTATCCCAGTGTGCCTGGCGTGATTAGCAATGGCATGAATGTTGTTGAGCTGATGACCGGGCAATCAATTCGCACAGCTCATACAGCCGATTCAGTTTCGCGTGCGATCGCCTATGCCCGATAGTCGATACCATCCTTTGCCCAGGGTTCAATCTGGGCAAAGGACTTTCTCAGCCCTGTTGGACAGGTTTCGTATTCCAGTTTTCGCGAGGTTGCCCCGTCCTTCCCCCTTGAACCCAAATCATCCAATCCAAAAGCTCACCTTCACCAGACATCTCACTTGGGCTCGTTTGCTTGGAACATCGCATATTTCACAGATGCATAGCACCGGAGCAAACTGGCTTGTAGTCTTACCTGAATCAAGCTAGCGACTGCTATTGTTTCTCACTATTCAAGAACCCGAGGACTTATGTTTAGCAAGATTCTAGTCTCCGTTGATCACTCGGAAAATAGCCAGATGATTTTTCAGGCTGCTCTAGAGTTTGCGACTGCTCAACATGCTCAGCTTTTGTTACTTCATGTCCTTTCTTCAGAGGAAGAGGGCAGTCCATTGCCAATTCCCCGAGGGATTGAAAGCATGTACTGGGCCGCTGGCAGTGAGTTGGATCTTGTGGCTTGGCAGCAACAATGGAAAGCCTATGAAGCGGATTGCCTCGAAGCCCTAAAAGCCCTAGCAAATCAGGCTGCTGCCCAGAATATTTCCGCTGAATTTCGACAGGTCAATGGTAGCCCTGGGCGCTGCATTTGCCAAGTTGCCGAAGAATGGGGAGCCCATTTGATTGTGATGGGCAACCGAGGGCGATCGGGACTGAGTGAACTACTACTCGGAAGTGTGAGTAACTATGTTCTACACCACACCTCCTGCAATGTACTGGTTGTAAAAACAGTATCGGTTAAGGAAAATCGCGCGAAGTTAGGTCGCGATCGCGCGACTTCCCCCGACGTTGCTGAAACTCCATAACCCATCACTTGGGAAAACATCAACCTGAACCCTATCGCAGGCCAATTTGCTCAGCAATCGCCTATCGACCCCGTTCACCCGCTGTTAGTCACTTCTCGTATTCATCAACCAACTTGATTCGGTCGGTGTGCAACGGAATTGTTATATGGATGCGTAGCGGGTCAAATCAATTACGAAAGAGCCCCTTCCACAAAGGCTGCCTGCTGGGGTTTTGTGAAGTCGATACGATGTAGCACCTGGTGAAGCTCCGTAAAGTTCACAGGTTTTTTGAGAAATCCGGTGACCCCAAGCCTCAAGACAGTGAAGAAGTGATCGATATCAACCTCTGAGGTCAGAAAAATAAAGGGGATTTCTGCGGTTAAGGGCTGGTTGCGAAGCACCTTTAGCGTTTCTACTCCATCCATGATCGGCATTCTTACGTCACATAAAATCAAGTCCGGTGGCTGATGTTGAATGAGCTTAAGTCCCTGCTTACCTTGGGTTGCAGTGAAGGCTTGAAATCCTTCCTGACAGAGCCACGCAGAAATGTCCTGGAGGAGGGTTAAATCGTCATCAATGACTACAACAGTTTTCATGTTTTAAAGGGCGGAGATAATATTTTTAGCGGATGCATTGATGAAGCGAATTGCTTTGGCAATGCGAGAGAAAAATGCAACTTCGATACACTCTGCCCAAAAGATTTAGGAGCACACGGAGAACCGGATAAAAAATCGGTGAGTCACGGGCTGTATTGAACTTACTCTTGGCGATCGCAAACGGTAAAGCATTGGCCAATATCAGGCAGTCTAACCCTATCGAATCGGGGGATTGAGCCACATCTACCAGGGGGTAGATCCTGATGCGATCGGTGATCGCGCTATGTTTCTTGGGTCTAGGAGGATGGGATTACCGCAATCAAACCGGAAATCTCACCACGATATTGCCGATTTATTACGGGGAGATGAGGGCAAGACGTACAGAATCTTTGAAAACGCAGCCCCGCGATCGCGAGTGAGAGGCCAACCCCTTAGGTTGTGGATATTGCCGATGCTCTTAGTCCTAATCTAATCACTGATCACCTCCTGATCGAGTGCCATTTTGCTCTTTTTTTAGGGGGTCGGTCTTCAGCACTGAAACGCCGCGATCTCCCCTCACGGGTCTTTTAGGGCCTGCGGATGCGATTCAGAAAGCTTGGGATACGCTACCGGAGGTGGGCGTGATTCGGGGTAAATTTACGCTAACGCGCGACAACAGGGAAAGTTTCACGATCAAGCTGGTCGCGATCGCCCATGCCGCTCCCCAAGGTCACCTGGTGTTGATGTACAAAAAGCCTGCACAATCCCCAGCGCGATATCCTCACCTCGGATCGCGGTTTGACGCATTGAACTAACGGGTGGGATAAGGCGACCCGGAAAGGGTGGGGTAACGGATAAAACTGTGCGATAGGCTTAGAAGAACCAGCCGTAGCTGTGGAGTCCTTTGCCAAGGATGTTGACGCCGAGGTAGCACACCCACACGACAATGAAGCCTGAGGCGGCCAATAGGGCCGGGCGGCGACCCTGCCAGCCCTTGGTGATGCGGGCGTGGAGGTAGGCGGCAAACACGAGCCAGGTAATCAACGCCCAGGTTTCCTTGGGATCCCAGCTCCAGTAGGAGCCCCAGGCTTCGTTAGCCCATACTGCCCCAGAAATGATGCCAATGGTCAGCAGCGGAAAGCCGAGGCCAATGATGCGGTAGCTGATGTTGTCTAGGGTGTCGGCCAGGGTCAGGCGTTGGGGGGAAAGCTTTGTGGGCGTTTGGGCATCAGCGGCGATCGCCTGCAATACCGCCGTGCCACCATCGCCCACCTCAGCAGTGGCGGTCGCGAGGGTTGGGGCAACGGCCTCTGCGCGGCGCAGCTTGCCATCCCGAAACCCGCCCGTGCCGACGGAACTGCCGCGCAACTCTACGACCTGACCGCGCGTAACTACCAGAAACGCGATCGCCAGCAGCGACCCCACCATCAACGCAGCATAGCTGATCAGCATGACGCTGACATGCATCATCAGCCAGTTGGATTTCAACGCAGGCACCAGCGGCTCTGAAACCTGCATCGTATCCGGCAAAGACAGTGCCGCAAAGGCCGTAATCCCCATCGCCAGGGGCGACGTAGCGGCCCCGACCAGCGGGCTACAGCTCATGCGCTCGGCCACGAGGTGAACGGCGGTGAGCCCCCAGGCGACAAAAAACAGCGACTCGTACAAATTGCTAAGCGGAAAATACCCCCCCTCGATCCAGCGGGCGACGAGCAGAGCGGCAATGGTTAGGTTCGCGATCGCCATGCCCCCCGTCCCCAGTGCAGGCAGCACCGTCGTCTGCCGAAAAGCAACGCCAGCCCAGTAGACCAGCATCGTCAAAAACAGCACTGCAAAGGAAAGGTTATCGAGCCAGCCTTGAAGGGTTACGAGATCCATACCACGATGTCATCAGAGGTCTGTCTGCTATCCTACCGATTTTGGTTGCCCAACGGCGGGATTTTGGGAATGGCGATCGCGGTCACGTCGCGTCCTAGAGGGTCACAGGCGACTCGATGTAGACCGTGGGTTCTTGCATGGTGAACTCCAGACCGCAGGCGTCGAGGCGTTTTGCCAGGGTTTCGTTGGCGTGCTCTAGCAGACGCTTGCGCAGCGCGAGGGAATCGTCATTGGAGCCCAGAATGAAGAAAGTGACCCGAGCCCGCCGGCGCTGATCGCTGCGCGCCCCATTTTCACCAGAGGGACTAAACACAATACTGGTGCTGCCGGGGTCAACGCCAAACACCGAATCGGTACTTTGGGTGATGATTTGTTTCACCAAGGCCGCATCTTCATCGCTGAGCGATCGCGCGAAATCCAGATATAGCATCACCATCACCTTCTTGGCGCGGCTCACATTTTCAATATCCATGCTGATCAATGTGGAGTTGGGCATGATAATCAGCGTGCTTTTGGCCGCCGTGCGAATTTTGGTCGATCGCAGCCCGATGGATTCCACGCGCCCCAGTTGCCCATTTCCTAGCCGAATGTATTCGCCGGGGGTGAAGGGCCGATCAAGATAAAGCACGACGGTGCTCAGCAATTGTTCAAGAATTTTCTGGGCCGCAAAGGCGATCGCTAACCCCCCAATCCCCAAACTGGCAAAGAGCCCGACTAGATTGAACTGCTGGCTCTGGGCAAAAATCAGCACCGCCACAAAGCCGATGATCACATTTGCGATCGTTTCAATCACAAGCAACAATTCATCCACCTCACGCCCCAGTCGCCGAAACAAATCAACGCCATAAATGCGCACCGTTTGCCGAAAAAGGCGCGACACCAGCCACGCCACGCTGAGAATGACCGCAAAGTCTACAAAAGGCTTGAGAAAGCTGTGCAGGCTGGCATAGTCCGCCTCGATCCACACCAGAGAAAAGGAGATCAGCAACAGCGTTCCGGCCAGTTGCAAGGTGCTGCGGAGGGGTTCGATCAGATTCTCATACAGGTGCGAAACCTGTTCGGGAGAAAAGCGTCGAATCCCAAGGCGGACGATCAGCGGCGTGAGCTGACCAACCAGCAGCGCTGCAATCAACAACAGCGCAAAAATGATGAGTCGGGGCGTTTCAGAAATCTGAATGCTGAGACTTTCTAGCAGGCTTGACCAATTCATAGCGGTTGAATCTTAGTGGTGCAGAAAATTCCTGGAACCCTTGTGAATAAACAATTCTTGCCGAGACGGCAGATTTGAAATTTCTCCAAAGATCGAACGAAGGCAATGGGTTTCAGACGCTATTTTGACCGCCTGAGCCGTCTAGCATGAGACTCAAAGAAGTTTTCTGCACCACCAGGACGGTTGAATAATGAAGGGGTGCGATCGCGTTCTTACGAGCACTTCGACCCTCTAAACCGTGATCGGAGAATCCACATATACCGTCGGTTCTTCAATATCAAAGGCAATGCCATAGGTTTTGAGGCGCTGGGTCATTTTTTGATTGGCGATATCTAAAAGTTGGCGACGAATTTCCATCGAGCCTCCGCTTGCACCCAGAATGAAAAGGGTGAGCTGAACCTGGGTTAAATTTCCGTGATCTAGTGCTCGAAAGGCAATATCTGTGCTGCGAGCATCAATGCCAAAGATGTCTTTTGTACTTTCTAGAATGACTTGGCGAATCAGGGCTTGTTCTTCAGGTGTGACGGTGCGATAGAGGTTGAGGTGGACGATCGCCATCACTTTGCTGGCCCCGCTGAAGTTTTCAACCGTGGCTTGAATGATGGCGCTGTTCGGCACGATCGCGAGGGTGCCCTTGCCAGAGGTGCGAATTTTGGTCGATCGCAGCCCGATCGCTTCAACACGGCCAAAGGTGCCATCGGGTAGCCCCACATAGTCATCCACCGCAAAGGGGCGATCAACGTAAATCACCACACCGCCCAAAAGCTGCTCCAAAACCTTTTGGGCTGCAAAGGCGACGGCAATCCCGCCGATGCCTAAGCTCGCCACCACACCAAACACATTCACCTCATGGGTTTGCCCAAAGGCGATGGTGAGCACAACAATGATGCCAAAGTTGGCAAAAAATCGCGCGAGCAGGAGGATTTCGCTATTGGTTTTTCGCCCATTTTTCAGGGCGGAATCTAACACATAAATGTCAAAGTAGGCTTTGAAGCACTTCGCCAATAGCCCACCGAGGGATAGCGTAAAGGCCAGGGTGACGCCGAATTCAAAATAGCGATACCAGGGAACGTACCAAATAAATTGCAGCAGCACATAGGCGGCAATATCGAGGGCAGCTAGGGCTCCGGTAATGGCAATTAGCGATCGCTGGGGTTGCAGCACTCGCGCATAGAAATTGGCGGCATTGTCCGCCAACACCCGATGTAGGACGATGCGAATCACCAGGGGCACCACCTGCCCAAACACAAAGGCGACTCCTCCGGCTAGACCAGCCAAAACAAGCCAAAACAGGGCTGGATTTTCAACCGCGAGGGCAAGGTAGGCGTCAAGCATTTTGGATGGGGCGGCAAGCTTGGAGTACGGGCAAAAGGCCCGCTAATACCCCCAACGGTACCAAACCGTCTCGGACTTTGCCTCTGCCCAGGGAATGAAGCACCTGCCGCCGGAGTTATGCCTCGGGGGGGCCATAGCCGCCGCCGCCGGGGGTTTCAATCACGAGGCGATCGCCAGGATGCATCTCAACCGTCGCCCGTGGCCCCAGGGTTTCCACAGTGCCATCGGCGCGCTCCACGCGGTTTTGGCCGATCGCGCCAGGGTGGCCACCCGCGAGGCCGGGGGGCGGCACCACCCGGTGACTTGACACAATCGAGGCGGTCATGGCTTCGCGAAATCGCAGAGCGCGGCAAATGCCGTTGCCGCCCGGTTGTGCCCCCGCTCCACCACTGTGGGGCCGAATCGAAAATTGATCTACTAGCACCGGAAAGCGCCATTCCAGCACTTCAGGGTCGGTGAGGCGGGAGTTGGTCATGTGGGTGTGGACGGCGTCGGTGCCGGGGAAGTCTGGCCCTGCGCCGGAACCGCCGCAGATGGTTTCGTAATATTGGTGGCGATCGCTGCCAAAGGTGAGGTTATTCATGGTGCCCTGGGAGCCTGCCAGTGCGCCAAGGGCGGTGTACAGAGCATTGGCGATCGCTTGAGACACTTCCACATTGCCCGCCACCACCGCTGCGGGAGGTTCCGGGTTCAGCATAGAGCCGGGGGGAATGCGAATCTCCAGCGGCTTGAGACAGCCCGCATTGAGAGGAATGTCATCTTCAACGAGGGTGCGAAACACGTAGAGCACCGCTGCTTTGCCCACGGCGGCGGGGGCGTTGAAGTTGCTATTTTGTTGGGGCGAGGTGCCGCTGAAGTCGATGATGGCGCGACGCTGCGATCGCACCACGTCAATGCGCACGCAGATCTGGCTGCCGTCATCCAGAGGATAGACGGCGCGGCCATCCTGGAGGCGATCGATGACGCGGCGTACACAGGCTTCGGCGTTGTCTTGCACGTGCCCCATGTAGGCCAGCACGGTATCGAGCCCGGCCTGAGCGACCAGCTTTTGAAGCTCCTGCACGCCCTTTTCATTAGCGGCGATTTGGGCCTGGAGGTCGGCGATATTTTGATCGGGGTTGCGGGCGGGGTAGGGGCCAGCGCTGAGGAGGGCGCGCACCGCCGACTCTTGAAATTCGCCGTCGCGCACCAGCAGCACATTGTCGAGCAAGATGCCCTCTTCTGCGATAGTGCGGCTGTGGGGCGGCATGGAACCAGGGGTGATGCCGCCAATGTCGGCGTGGTGTCCCCGCGAGGCGACGAAAAAGGTGGGTTTTGTCCCTACCGGGATGCCCTCGGATTTGCGGCCTTTCTCTGACGCTTCGGCTAAAAAGACGGGGGTGATGACGGTGACATCGGGCAGATGGGTGCCGCCGTTGTAGGGATTGTTGAGCATATACACGTCGCCGGGTTGGAGGCGATCGCCCTGTTCACGCAGCAGACTTTTGACGCTTTCGCCCATGGAGCCCAAATGCACGGGGATGTGGGGGGCGTTGGCGACCAGGGCTCCGGTGTGGTCAAACAGGGCGCAGGAGAAGTCGAGTCGTTCTTTGATGTTGACGGAGTAGCTGGTGTTTTGCAGGGTGACGCCCATTTCCTCGGCGATCGCGCGAAATAGGTTGTTGTAGATTTCCAGCAAAACGGGATCGGGGGCGGTGTTGGCGATGGATTCTGGGGTGGCGGTGGGCACCGGCAGATCCACAGCGCGATCGCCCCTTCGCCGCAGCACGAGATTGCCCTGGGCAGTGAAGGTGGCTTGCCAACCGGGTTCCACGACGTTGGTGCCCGTGGCTTCGATAATCAAGGCGGGGCCGTCCACGGTGTCTGCGGGGCGCAGATCGTCGCGGTGATAGACAGGCGTGTCATGCCAGCGATCGCGGGTAAACACCGGCACCATTGCCTTGGGGGTCAGGGGTTCTGGGCGGGGCGAAAAATTCGTCGGCAGGGTGGGGGCGTCGGTTTTGCCCACGACCTCCACAGACAGGGCTTCGAGGATCAGGGGGCGATCGCGGAGAGCAAAGCCATAGCGCTGGCGATGGAGGGCTTCAAAGGTGTCGCGCATTTCCGGCACGGCGGCCCAGGGGACGATCAGCGTGGAATCGGTGCCCGCATATTTCAGATGGGCGCGGGGCAACACCTGCACGCGATCGCTGCCCACCAGCGGATCTTCGGCATCGGGCAGGGGAATGCCCTGTTGCGCCAGTTCTGCGAGGGCCGCCTGGGCGAGCGATCGCACCTGGGGCTCGATTTCAGCTTGGGTGGCTGCGGTCAGGGGCAGTTCCACCGCCTGTTCTCGCAGCGATCGTACATCCGCCAGGCCCATGCCGTAGGCCGACAACACCCCCGCATAGGGATGGATAAAGATCTCCCCCATGCCCAGGGCTTCGGCAATCAAGCAGGCGTGCTGCCCGCCCGCGCCGCCAAAGCAGCACAGGGCATAGTCTGAGACATCGTAGCCGCGCTGGACGGAAATTTTTTTGATGGCATTCGCCATTTTTTCGACCGCGATCGCGAGGAATCCAGCGGCGACCTGTTCCGGCGATCGGCGGTTGCCGGTTTCTGTCGCGATGCGATCGGCCAGGGCCGTGAACTGCGATCGCACCGTCTCGGCATCCAGCGGTTCGTCGCCCCCCGGCCCAAACACTGGCGGAAAGAAGGCGGGTTGCAGCTTGCCGACCATGACGTTGCAGTCCGTCACCGCCAGCGGCCCCCCCTTGCGATAGCAGGCTGGCCCCGGATGCGCCCCCGCCGACTCTGGCCCCACCCGATAGCGTGCCCCGTCAAACCCCAAGACCGAGCCGCCCCCCGCCGCCACGGTATGAATCGCCATCATCGGAGCCCGCAGCCGCACCCCCGCCACCTCGGTTTCAAAGGTGCGCTCATACTCGCCGCGATAGTGCGACACGTCCGTGGAGGTGCCGCCCATGTCAAACCCGATGATGCGCTGGAAGCCCGCCCGCAGACTGGTTTGCACTGCTCCCACAATGCCCCCCGCTGGCCCCGAGAGAATGCTGTCTTTGCCCTGAAAGAGGGCGGCATCGGTGAGCCCGCCATTGGATTGCATAAACATGAGGCGCGGGGCTGAGGCCGGGGTGTCCTGGGTGGGGGAATCGGAGGGCTGCAAGGCGGCGGCGATGCGATCGACGTAGCGACGCAGAATGGGCGACAGGTAGGCATCGACGACGGTGGTGTCGCCCCGGCTCACTAACTTCATCAACGGGCTGACGCGGTGGGACACCGAGACTTGGGAGAAGCCGATCGCCCGTGCGATCGCGGCGGCGCGGCTCTCATGGTCGGGGTAGCGATAGCCATGCATGAGGGCGATCGCGCAGGCCCGAATCCCGGCGTCGTAGGCGGCTTGCAAGCCATCGCGCAACACTGTTTCGACCGTTTCATCAAAGGGATGCAGCACGGTGCCGTGGGCGTCGTGGCGGGCGGCGACTTCGACTACCCGCTCGTACAGCATTTCGGGTAAGACGATGTGGCGCGCAAAAATATCGGGGCGGTTTTGGTAGCCAATGCGCAGGGCGTCGCGAAAACCTTGGGTGATGACGAGTACGGTGCGATCGCCCTTGCGTTCGAGTAGGGCATTGGTCGCCACCGTGGTGCCCATTTTGATCGCGTCGATGCGATCGGCGGGGATGGGCTCCTCGGGGCTGAGGTCCAGGAGGTCGCGGATGCCCTGGATGGGGGCGTCGGTGTATCGATCGGGGTTTTCAGACAGCAGCTTGTGAACCACCAATGCGCCATCGGGTCGCCGCGCCACAATGTCCGTAAACGTGCCGCCCCGATCAACCCAAAACTGCCAGCGTCCCATGCCTATCCCTATTTCCTGTTGATGCCAGACCCTCCCATTCTAAGGAAGGCTGGATTATCCTCCGGGGATGACGCTTGACGATCGCTCGCCTCAGGAGTGTGGAGGATTGGGCATGAGGTTACTGGGGCTCCGGTGGCATGGCCAGGGCGGCGTTCTGTCATTCATGACCATATGACCAGGAAAAGGGCGCAGCATGTGGGAGCTGGATCACGGGTTTATCTGCACGGCAGTGGATGCGCCAGCGGGCGATCGCTTGCGTGAGTTTGGCCTGCGAGAAGGGAGCCGCAATCGTCATCCCGGCCAAGGCACCGCCAATCGGCGCTTCTTTTTTCACAACTTCATGCTGGAACTGCTGTGGGTCTGCGATCGCGCCGAGGCCCAATCTTCCCGCACCCAGCCCACCCATCTGTGGGAACGTGGGTCAGGCCATCCCGATGCCTGCCCCTTTGGGGTGTGCTTGCGTCCGGCCAGTCAGCCGCCCGCTCCGCCGCCCTTTCCCCATTGGCTTTACCAACCGCCGTACCTGCCGCCGCACCTCAGCATTGCTGTGGGCACAAATGCCGCCCAGATGAGTGAGCCGATGGTGTTTTCCCTGGCCTTTGCCCAACGGCAGGATCAGTATCCCCGCGATCGCGCTGAACCTCTGGATCATCCCGCCAGGCTGCGGGAAGTCACCCGCCTCACCCTCACTCACCCCAACCCGTCGCCGCCCTCAGCAGCCCGGCGTGCCCTGGTAGAGGCTGGTTTTCTGCACTGCCAATCCGGCCCCTACTGTCTAGAACTCGGGTTTGACGGAGAAACCCAGGGGCGCAGTCACGACTTTCAGTCCGATTTACCCCTACGCTTTGTCTGGTAACGTCCGCTCCAGCATTCCCGCAACCCTCGACTCACCCGGCCCATTCGCCCCGCGATCGCCCAGAAATCGTTAGCCTGATGGACAGGATGGTTGAACACGCTTCCTGCGTCATCCGATTTTGTCCATTCACTCCACCATCGATCGCAGGGCTTCGTCTCAGTTGGGTCGGGCTGCGCGTCCGATGACTGGGGATTTTGGGGCAGGGGGGTTGGGCCGACGGCCAGATCCGCCCCCCGCCTGACGAATGACATTACCGAACGACACCAGAAGCATGGAACCCGCTGTCCACGCGCGGTTCACCTCCCAAGATGCAGTGTTTTGGTTCTGTCCGCCGAAATTTAGGAGGTTCTACGATGTCGAGCAACCGTTCAATGCCGACGATTGCCCTGCGATCGTCCGATATTGCGATCGCCTATGGCCTGCTCCGGCTGATTATGGGCATCAACTACTTCAATCACGGCTTCGTCCGCATTGGGAATATCCCCGGCTTTATGGATGCGATGGTGGGCGCAATGGATGGGGCATGGATGCCAGAATTTCTCGTGCCCATCAATGCCGCCTTGGTGCCCCCAGTTGAGCTGATTGCAGGGGCGCTGTTGATTGTGGGGTTGTTTACCCGAGGGGCCCTGATCGCGACGCTGATTTTGATGGCGATTCTGATGTACGGCGTCACCATTGTCCAAAACTGGGATACAGCAAGCAGCCAGTTGATTTACAACATCGTGCTGTTTATTCTGCTGGCGGGTCTGGCCTATAACCGCTATTCCCTCGATTACTGGATTTGGGGTCGCAAACCCGAAACTGAGGGAGAACCGGAGGCATCGCGCGATCGCCCCATGGCAAATCTGTTACAGGCCACCCGCCACCGCTTTTCTCGACCAGGCCGCGCGCGTAAACATGGGGCTTCCTTGCGCCTGCGGTAGTTCATATTAGGTCGATTGCTCACTCATCCCTGCGATGCCCCCGGCATCTGCCGTTGATCCGGGCAGTGGCGACCCGTGCGTCACTGCCCAGGGCGCGACATCATGCGCCCTGGGCCCGGTTTCGCCTCAGCTTTGTCCAATGTTGGACAGTACCCCTAGAAAAACGCGGGCTACTCACCCCGTTTCCTGCCATCCCTTCACAGATCTCCATCCCTTCACAGATCTTTAGTGGGATTGCATTGTGCAGGCGGCAGCGGGCATCTGTACTGGGATTTCTAGAACAAATTCACTTCCCTGACCAAAGTTAGACGTAAACGAGAGGTCACCCTGGTGCTTATTGACAATAATTTGGTAGGCCACGGAAAGCCCTAAGCCTTTGCCTTGGCTGACAGATTTTGTCGTAAAAAATGGGTCGTAAACTCTGGGCTTAATGGCATCAAGAATGCCAATACCATTATCTTGAATTGCGATCGCAATAGAATGGGGAGTGGGCTGATAAGTTGTGATGGTAATTTCTGGGTTCCGCCGACCAATGGAGCGATTAGCTAGCTCAGGGCTACTGCCATCCCACAGCGCATCAATTGCGTCGATGGCATTATCCAGAATATGCAGAATTGCCTGGTTAATCGACCGGGCATCGCAGGTAACCATCGGTAGATCATCAGCGTTGCAGCACACTCGAATACTGGGACGATTGCTCTGTTCCCGGAGGCGCGGCTGAAGCAAGACCAAAACGCTATCGATCGCGGTTTTGAGGTTCACACTCTTGATGTTAGACTCACCCTGATGCGAGAAGGTTTGGAGCGCTTGGACAATCTCGCAAATGCGTGCGGTGCCCGTCTCCATGGACTTAACAACATTGGCAAAATCTTCAGCAATAAAATCCAGCTCAGCATCCGCGATCGCGGCATCAATTTCCTGATCTGCTTGGGGATAGCGTTGACGATAGAGATTCAAAATGTTGAGCACATTTAAGAAGTATTGCTGAGCTGGCCTCAGATTACCCATGATGAAATTCACCGGATTATTAATTTCGTGGGCAATGCCAGCAATGAGTTGACTCAGGCTCAGCATTTTCTGCTTTTGAATCAGCTCTACTTGGGCAGCCTTGAGGTCAGACAGGGCAGACTCTAGAGCTAAGTTTTTAGATCGCAGATCTGTTTTAAGTTGACTCAAGAGCAGTTGATGCTGAATTCGGGCAATCACTTCCTCTGCATGAAAGGGCTTGGTAATGTAGTCTGCTCCCCCCATTTGAAACGCCTTGACCTTATCTGCGGTCATATCTGAAGCGCTTAGAAAAATGACGGGAATCTCACGAGTTTCCGCACGACTTTTGAGATGCTGACACACGGCATAGCCATCCATCTCGGGCATGTTGATGTCTAGCAAAATCAAGTCTGGAGGGGTTGCATTAATCGCCACAATGGCCATCTGTCCACTAATTGCCTTGCGCACTGAAAACCCTGACTGGGTCAGCATCTCTGACAGAAGCTTTACGTTATTAACCGTGTCATCCACAATTAGGATGTCATGGCTAAGGGTAGAAGAACTCGGTGGATTCATTACTGCAAGCATTGGATTTGAGTCTTTAAAAGATGAGTTGTTATATCAGCAGAAACGGGCTTAGAAAATAGATACCCCTGACCAAGTTCACAGTTCATTTTTTCTAGGCTCATGAGCTGTTCGCGGGTCTCAATTCCTTCGGCGACTGCGGTCATATTGAGCGCATCAACAATACCGAGAATTGCTTTGACAATTTGAAGCTTATGGGGCTCGGAGGCGATTAGCTGGATGAAAGATCGATCGATTTTCACCGTTTTTACCGGAAACTGGTGAAGATAACTCAAGGATGAATAACCGATGCCAAAGTCGTCAATACAAAGATGCATTCCCTGCTGGGCAAGCTGGGTGATGACCGCGATCGCGAGGGAATTATTGAGCAGCGTCGTTTCAGTAATTTCCAAACGAAGATGGTGGGGGCTGAGCTGATGCTGTGCCAGCGTATGTTGCAAGCACTGTGGGAGGCTGGCTTGGGCAATTTGGCAGGCCGAGAGATTAAAGCTAATGAAGAATTGGTCATCAACCACCTGGTGCGATCGCCACTCAGCAAAGTGCCGACACGCTTGATCTAACAACGCTTTGCCGATGGGAATGATGAGCCCCGTTTCTTCAGCAACGGAGATAAACGCATGGGGCAAGATCAAGCCCTGCTCAGGATGTTGCCACCGAATCAAGACTTCTAGGCCCACTACCGCACTGGTTTTGAGATTCACAATGGGTTGATAAAAGGGCACAAACTCACCGTGATCTAGGGCGCGGTGGAGGTCAGTTTCAACCTGGAAACGTTCGAGGCTGGCTCGCTGCATCATGGGGGTAAAGACGCAGTAACGATCCTTGCCGTTGGCTTTGGCAGAATACATGGCAATATCGGCATCGCGCAGGATATGTTCTGACTTTTGATGCTCAATCGGATTGCTGATGACAATGCCAATGCTGGTTGTGATAAAGACTTCCAAATGGGGCAAAGGAATGCTGGGCTTCATGGCCTCAATAAGGCGATCGGCCACCGCGATCGCAGCTTTGGTATTGTCAACTTGGCGCAGGAGAATGACGAACTCATCCCCGCCAAATCGAGCCAATACATCATCGGAGTTGAGGACGGTGGCGAGCCGCTGGGCAATTTTGGCTAAGACCTCATCACCGACTAAGTGACCAAAGGAATCATTGATCAATTTGAAGCGGTCGCAGTCTACAAAAAGCACCGCAAATCGATAGTCTGGGTCAGCTTGAACGGCTTCGAGCGATCGCGCCAGACACTCGGTAAACAGGGCCCGATTCGGCAGTCCCGTGAGGTTGTCATAGTAGGCAATTTCCATCAGCCGTTGATTGGCAATCTCTAGGGCACGGGTGCGTTCTTGAATCTGGCTTTCAAGCCTGAGATTCATATGCTGTACTGCCTTCATGGCCTGGCGTATCATCAGTTGATTGCGGGTGCGCACCAACACCTCTGCCGCTTGAAAGGGTTTGGTAATGTAATCTGCGCCCCCGATGCTAAAGGCTTTAACCTTATCAAGTGCCTCGTGCAGCGCGCTGAGAAAAATAACCGGGACATCAGCGGATTCGGGAATCGACTTGATCTGCTGACAGAGGGTATAACCATCCATGTCTGGCATACAAATGTCGAGCAAAATCAAATCCGGAATCGCAGCCTGAACCGCCATCAACGCTGAGCTGCCGCTGATGGCCTTGCGTACCTCATACCCCTGTTCTTCCAGAATATTGGTCAAGAGCCAGAGGTTTTCGATGGTGTCATCAACGATGAGAATATCGGCTTGATGAGGAGCCCCCAAGTAATCCCGAAGCTCCACTTTTAACCCCTCATTCATGGTTGGCTCCTGTGGGGACGCTGGCGGCAGATTGGGGCGGGGCAGCGGCGATCGCCGATTCAAGGAGGTCTAGAATCTTCTCAAACTGGTACACATTGACCAGTTCCCTTAACCCTTCGGCAAGGGCGGCTTGGGCGGGAGGCACCCTATCTAAGAGGCTGAGCATTTCGATATCGCTGCACTGGGCGGCGGCTTGCTGCATGGCCTGGAGCCACGTGAGCGGCATCTTGCTGAGGCGTTCGATGGAAATCTGACCGCCAGGAAGCACGGGCTCTACATCGCTGGTGTTGGTTTCGTAGCGATAGTGCAGATCCAGATAGAGCGCCATTTTGTCGAAAAGCTCGGAGGTTTTAAAAGGCTTGCAGATCATGTCGTTGCAGCCAGCGGACAGAATGGCGGCCTTGCTTTCGGCAAAGGCGGTGGCAGTCAGGGCGATGATGACCGTGGGGGCGAGGTTGCGATCGCGCTCGGCATCTCGGATGCGGCGGGTGGTTTCGTAGCCATCGAGGCGCGGCATCCGCATATCCATCCAGATGAGATGGGGGTGCCAGCTTTCCCACTGGGCGATCGCATCTTCGCCGTTATCCACCTGGCGAATTTCGAGCCCAATGGGCTCCAGCAGGTTTTGCAACAGGAGTTGATTCACGGGGTTATCTTCGGCTACCAAAATCCGACAGGGGGGCTGATCCTCTGCTAACCCAACCACGGTTCCGAGGGCTGCGGGCTGTGCAGAAGACCGGGTAAAGCGCGGCGTATGCTCTGCTTGGATAGTGAAGGTAAACCGAGTACCATGCCCAACCTGGCTGTCCACGGTGAGATCACCGCCCATCATGCGAACGTACTGCTGGCTGAGGGGAACACCCAGCCCGGTGCCTTGACCAGACTTGAGGCCCGACTGGGTTTGTTGAAAGGGCTGGAACAGGGCCTGAAGCTCTTCGAGAGCCATGCCAGCCCCGGTATCTTCAACGGTAAATTGAAGGGCGATCGCAGCAGTGTCCTCTAAATCTTCGGCACAATCTTCATCTGCCCGAGCCACTGTAATCGAAATGCCGCCCCGCTCTGTAAATTTCAGGCTATTGCCCACCAGATTCAGCAAAACCTGCCGCAGCTTGCCCTGATCAGCACAAATTCCTGTGGGTACGTTGGGGCCTTGGGTGACGGTAAAGGTCAGCCCCTTTTTCTGAGCCTTGAGCCCCATCAAATCCTGCAATTCTTGCAACAGTTGCGTGAGTTCAAAGGGCTCGGGCTGGAGGGTGAGTTGCCCCGCCTCAATTTTCGACATATCGAGGACGTTGTTGATTAACCCGAGGAGGTGTTCGCCACTGGTGTTGACAATTTCGACATAGCGCTGGTGGCGGGCGGGTAATGCCGAATCTTGGTGCATGATTTGCGTAAAGCCAAGAATGGCGTTCAGCGGGGTGCGCAGCTCGTGGCTCATGCTGGCGAGAAACTCGCTTTTGGCGCGGTTGGCGCGATCGGCGGCGTCCTTGGCCTCTCGCAGCTCAAGGGCCTGTTGTTGGACGCGCTGAAACAGTTCGGCATGTTGAATCGCGACCCCAAGCTGTGCGCCCACGCGCACGAGCATTTGGCTTTCGCCATCTTGCCAGTCCCTGGGTCTATCGTTTTGGTAGCAGGCCAAGAGTCCCCACAGCCGACGACCTGAATAGATCGGGACAATGATGTAGGCGCGGGCGTCCATGCTTTCCAGGAGTTCGAGGTAGCAGGCGCTAAAGTCGCGGGTGTAGATGTCTTCGACGGTGATGTAATCCACGTCTTGGCAATAGCTGCCACGGGTGTCTTGCAGATAGGTGTCTTGAATTAGGTTGCTGGTGTCAATGGAGAGGACGCGAACGGTGCAGTAGTCTTCGCTGAGGGCGTCGGCTTCCCAGGGGGCTTGCCCGTGTTCTGGGGTCAGGAGGGATTTCCACCCCCCTTTGACGGATTCGGCGATGATGTTGCCGCTCCAGTCGGGGTTAAAGCGGTAGGTAATGACGCGATCGCACTGAATGGCCTGCCGCAGTTCTTCGGTGGTGGCGCGAAAGATCGTTTCGAGATCAAGGCTCTGGCGCATCCGTTGAATCACGCGCGTGGTGGCCTGTTCGCGCTGGGCCACTTGCAACAGTTGATGATTGGCGATCTGAAGCTCTGATGTGCGATCAGCCACGCGCTGTTCCATTTCGGCATAGGCTTTGCGCAGGGCCGACTCGGCGCGCTGGCGCTGGATCTCAGCCCCGGCCTTAGCGGCAAAGATGGTCATCACGGCCCGGGCTTCGTCGGGGTGGGGCAGGGGGCGATCGTGGGCGATGCAGAGCAGTCCCAGCGCCTGACCTTGGCTATCGAGGATAGGAACGCCCAGGTAGCTGGTGGCCTCCGCAGCGGTGAGCAGGTCAACCTCCGGGAAGAGGCTCTGCACTTGGCTGGGGAAATATTGGGCTTGACAGGTTTCGACGACGGTGACACAAGGGCTGTTTGGGATCGAGACTTCAAAGCCATCGGCGATCGCGCCATCACTCCACACGGCGATGGAGCGAATGGTGACGGGTGCGCCAAAACTTTCAGAGACAAAGGCATGGCGCACATTGAGGCTCTTGGCGAGGTGTTCGACCAAGGCCGGAAAAAATGCTTCGCCTGTGGCAGAAGCGGTCCCTTCGAGTAAGTTTTGAAGCACCTGTTGCGCCCGTTGGCGGCCTTCAATTTCGCTCTGCAACTGCTGGTTAAGAACTTCCAGTTCTTTGGGCGATCGCAGGGCCAAAAACTGAGGCATCCATTCCACGAGTTTGAGCGCCGTTAAGCAAGAAATAAATGCGGTAAGTGCACGTTCCACCCCAGAGAGCCAATAGTGGGGAAACCACAGGGTCCAAATATCGAGGAGATGGCCCAGTCCGCAGGCGCTAATAAATGCCCCAAACATCAGGAAAACCGTGGTAAACGGGGTGTCCTGCCGTTTGCGGACAAAGTAGATCAGCATGGTGGGGATGGAAAAGTACGCGATCGCAATGAGCAGATCGCTCGTGAGATGCAGCGCCACCAATGGCTTTTGCCACAAATAACAGTGCCCGTGGGGGATATAAGATCTCCCCGCCCAGTCAACCCATTGAAACCACTGACCCATCATAAAACCCTATAAATTAACTTTCTTTAAGAAATGGAGGCAAATCATCGGCGATCGTAGGTTTAGAAATGTCATTCCCCTGGGGGGCTTCTTGGGGTATCGTCAATTGTGTCTGTCATGAACATCTCAGTATCCCATGTGTCTTCAGAAACCTGGCTTCTGTGTCTTCAGAAACCTGGCTTCACTTCAGTGGCGTGCAGCGGTGAGGTCACCCTACGAGGTGAGGTCACCCTACGAAAGGAGAGCGGCCTAGGCGCGATCTAAGGTTAAGAAAGTTCAAACAAAGGTGGGGATAGAAGTCATAGACTTTTGATGTCTGACTTCTCCCCAGTGTGTGTGCTAGCCGAAAGAAAGGCAATGGCTACACTGCGTGCTTCACCGTGTTTTGACATTGCTGTGAGAGTCAGAAGCTTAAACAGGCTGATTTCGGATTTCACACCTTGACCGTGCCTTACTGCTATTCAAGGATTTCCTAAGGGCAGAAAATTGCCCTGATGACCATTGGCCATCCCGCATCCAAGGGCCCTAGAAAAAGAGTGAATTTGCCTGAAATCGTCACCGTGATACTTCCAAGGATGGTGGAGTTTCTCAGTAAACCCCTTTACTTTGGACGGATGACAGCCAAATCTTTGAGGAATCATGACGAAAGGCCAGCACCTTCTACTACAGAATGGACGCTGACAATGACATCAATGATGAACAGTCCGGCAAGAGCTTTCATTAACTAAGACTCAGGGAATCATTCCTTGACACACATTAAATTTATTCGGGAGTTTTCTTGGACGACAAGGGCTTCAGGTTGGCGTTGGTTTCATGAAGAAAATATTGCCTCTCCGCTAAGTTCGGGGTCGTGGAGAAGACTTTGTTTTCTAGGCGTCGCCAAAAACGCTGTGAACAAGTGACTCAATCCTGTCGAGCGTTGAAGCGTCATCAGGGCTGCATCAAAGGGGGAAATACGGGAGCATTCGTCCTTGGGGAAACATCCGGGAAATTACAGATGCGATCGCGATTCGGATCCAGTAAGCGTGCAAACTTTGCAACGTGCATCTAAGTCGGTGTTATCATCACAGCAACTTTAAGCATTATGAAACGAAACGGTTTACATTCTTTCAGGGTAAACCCGGTCTTCCAGATTCGTCTACTCAAGATCACAACTTAATCTCGCAACTTAGGCTGGCCTCCACATCTTTATGCGTGATGGGGAAGGAGGCGCTAATCTATCTAACGGCTTCTCTCAAATTTAGGTGAGTGCTCTTTGCTGGACAAACCCAAGGCTGTCGAGCATTTTATCGCCGAAAGGAGGACATTCATTAAGGCAGGGCTTTTACTTTAACGCCCATGACTGGAGAATTGTTAATCTCCCAGGGGCGCGATCGCGTAGGCCTTTGCCCGGTGTGGGTTGCAGGGTATCCCCTCTGTCCTCGCCCTGAATCAGGCCCGACGCCCCCTATGTTCCAATCCTAAATCTCCCGTTTCTCCGATCAGCCTGTGTGTGAATTCCCGGTAACTTTTTTCCGTTTCGATAGTAATGACTGACAAAGCTTCCTCAGATCGGCGGCGACGTGGCGCGATCTTGAGTTTCCAAGGATGGCAGCGGCTACAGTCGGCGGAGCAGCTTGCGGCCATGCAGCATAATGCAGGCGGCACCTACACCCTGGAGCAACTAAGCCAAATGACTGGCCTCAGCCCCAATACGCTGACGAAGGTGCGGCGGCGGCAAAAGCCCGTAGATTTCATGACCCTAGACACCTACTTCAAAGCCTTTGACCTGGCGCTGGAGCCAACGGATTACGTGTTGCCCGAGGGGAGTCTGCGCGCTGCTCAGGTCATCCCTCAAAACAACCCCCTCAAGGGGCCGCTGTTCCTGGGCTCGCCCTTTTATGTTTACCGTCCGCCCGTGGAGCAGTTCTGCACCCAGGAAATTCTCAGCCCCGGTTCGCTGGTGCGGGTCAAGGCTCCTCGCCAGTTTGGTAAGACTTCCCTGATTACAGTGATGTTGGGGCATGGGCAAGAGCAAAGATTTCACACGGCGGTGGCTAATCTCCAACTGATCGATCGTGAGTGTTTGACCGGCCCTGACCCATTTTTGAAGTGGTTTTGTGCGGTGGTGACGCGCGCCCTGAACTTGCCCAACGAGCTAGAAACCCGCTGGGACAGTCTGTTTGGCAGTGGCTATAGCTGCACCGATTATTTTGAGTCCTATATTTTGCTGCGCTGCGATCGCCCCTTACTGCTGGTCATCGATGGGTTGGATGAGCTGTTTTCCCATCCAGCTCTGGCGACAGATTTTTTTGGCCTGCTGCGGGCCTGGTACGAGCAAGGGCGCTACGGAGCCAACCAAGAGATTTGGCAGCGCCTGCGCCTGGTGATTGCGCATTCGATGGAGGTGTGGCTGCCGCTGAGCCTGCACCAGTCGCCTTTTAATGTGGGGCTTTCGATTGAGCTGCCGGGGTTTATCCCGGCCCAGATTCAAGACCTAGCTGCCCGCTATGGCTTGTCTTTAACCGGCATTGACGCCGATCGCCTGCATGGGCTTTTGGGTGGGCATCCTTATCTCACTCAGCTCAGTTTGTTTCACCTGAGTCGTGAGCTGGATATGGATACCCTCGATGAAACGGCGATCGCTTATACCAGCATCTACAGCAGCCACCTGCGGCGACAACTGGCCCTGCTCGAAGCTGAGCCGCCCTTGGTGGAAGCCATGACCCAGGTGGTGACGCGCCCAGAGGGGGCACGCCTGGCCCCCAGGGAAGCCTTTCGGCTCCAAGGATTGGGCCTGGTACGCTTTGAGGCGCAGCGCGTAATCGCCCGGTGCGAGCTGTATCATCGCTTTTTTTCAACGGCACTGGAGGGGACGTGATCATCCCACGCTCTGGCTCATCCCCCTACCATGTGGGGGGCAGTCTGCCGCCCACGGCGGTGACCTATGTGCAGCGCCAGGCCGACGAAGATCTATTCACGGCGCTGTTAGCAGGTGAGTTTTGCTATGTCTTCAACGCGCGCCAGATGGGCAAGTCGAGCCTGCGGGTGCGGACGATGGCGCGGCTGCAAGCGGTGGGGGTGCGCAGCCAAGCCATTGACCTGACGGGCATTGGTAGCCAACAGGTGACGGCGGAGCAGTGGTATGCTGCGATCACGGGCTATTTGACGAAATGGTTTGGCCTCACGGTGCCCATTGGCCAGTGGTGGCACAGCCAGAGCCACTTGCCCCCCGTGGTGCGGTTGGCGGAGTGGATTGACACCGTGCTGCTGGTCGAAATTCAAGCCCCGATTGTGATTTTCATTGATGAGATTGACTCGATTTTGGGGCTGCAATTTCCGACGGATGATTTTTTTGCCCTGATTCGCACCTGCTTCAATCGCCGGGCCGACAATGCCGCCTACGATCGCCTCACCTTTGCCCTCTTTGGCGTCACAACCCCCAGCGCCCTGATTACCGAAAAGAATCGCACCCCCTTCAACATTGGCCGCGCGATCGCGCTGACGGGCTTTACCGAAGCCGAAGCCGCCCCGCTGCTGATGGGGTTGGAGGGCCAAGTTGACCAGCCCGAGCGCGTGCTGCGGCGCATTTTGCATTGGACGGGGGGCCAGCCTTTTTTGACTCAAAAGCTGTGTCAGATTGCAGTAACAGCCCGTGACCATGCGAGACAAGACACCCCCGACGCTTGGATCGATCGCTTGGTCAAAACCCACCTTGTGGATCATTGGGAACTACAAGACGAGCCCGAACACCTGAAAACGATTCGCGATCGCCTGTGGTTTCAGCCCCAGCGCCTCGGCCAGATCTTGGGGCTCTATTACGAGGTTTTGCAGGCTGAAATTGGGGTTGGCGAACCGATCGCGATCGCCGAATCTAGCGCTCAAACAGAGCTGCTCTTAGTCGGCTTGGTCGAAAAACGGTCGGGATACCTGCGCATCAAAAATTTGATTTATCAAACCGTTTTTGACACAGTTTGGATCCGTGCCCAACTCGACGCAATTCGCCCCCATGCCGCAGCCCTCAACACCTGGGTGGCTTCCAATTACACTGAGCGATCGTGTCTGCTGTGGGGGACAGAGCTAGAAGCCGCCTTGGTGTGGGCACAGCAGCAACGGCTAAGCGATGTGGCATCGCTTTTTGGCCGCCAGCCAGGAGGCCGATCGCCAGGCCGTTGTTGCCCAGATGGAGGTTCAGCGGCTCCATGCCGTCGAGGTGCAGCTTGCGCTGGAATAGCGCCGCAATGAAGAACAACGGCGCAACCTCGAAATTCGCGGATTTCTCTTGGCGGGCATGGCGATCGTGAGCGCTGGGGCCATTGGCTTGGGCATTACTGCCGTGGTGCAGTCTCAGCAGGCAGCGTTGAGTGAGGTGAAGGCAATCGCGCGATCGGCGGAGGCGCTCTTTTCCTCAGATCAGCAGTTTGAGGCATTGCTCGAAGCGATTCGGGGGCAAGATCGCTATAGTAGTTCTAGATAAGAATGAGAAACAATGGCCTACAGCTTAGATCTGCGTGAGCGAGTAGTCGCCCGAGTAGAGCAAGGGCATTCAG
>JACYME010000211.1 GCA_015272155.1 Leptolyngbyaceae cyanobacterium T60_A2020_046 | reverse complement strand
CTAGTGCTGCAAAAAAATCCCTATCATGCTCTGGTTGTGCGAGGGATTTTGGGCGCGATCGCGGCGTTAGTCTATGCCGTGTTTGGGGCAGCAGATGTGGCGCTTACTGAAGCACTCGTAGGCACCATGTTGGCAATTACCCTCTATGCCGTTGCGGTGCGATCGTCGTTGATGATGCGCCTAGGCATTGTGGATGTGACTGAACGAGATCCAGATAATCGCGCAATCACCCCGAGTCGAGCCGCCATTGATCTCAATGAGCCTCAGTTTCAGAGTATGCTGGCAACTGTGCGCGATCGCTTGACTCCGTATCACATTCGTCTGGAAATCGTGCCCTATGTGAGCCTTCAGGCGCTAGAACATGCCCTTGTCGAGAAGGAAATTCACGCGGTTTGCCTGCCCTATGGGTGTGACAGCGTGACACGCAGCGCGATCGCAGAACCACATGGCGTACCTGCGTATCATCTGCGAGTGCGAGTGCAGCGGCTCTATGAGATTGTGCAGAGTGGCGGGATCTCCGAGGCAACCCTGCAATGGGCCGCATCCCCGGCAAAACCGACCACGATTGGGACTGAACCGAATACCCAGGAGGTGCCCTCATGAGATGGTTGTATCTGGCTGCGGGGATCGCGCTTTACCTCAAAATGCTGGTGATTCCTAACTTTGTGGCGGCTGCGCCAGAGGTTGAAGCGGTGGCTGCGATCGCCCAAGAAGCAGGGGTACCCAATGCAGTATCGGGCATTATTTTTCGTAATCGAGTGTATGACACCATTTTTGAAGTCGTGGTGTTCACAATCTCAATTATGGGAGCGCGATATTTGCTAGCCAACGAGCAACCCTGTGGCAAAATTCGACAATTAACTGACCAGCCCTCAATTGTCTTGGCTCGTCTGGGGGCGACGATTTCTGCCTTAGTTGGGGTTGAACTTGCGTTACGGGGACATTTGAGTCCGGGCGGTGGGTTTGCCGCAGGCGTGGCTGGTGGAACTGCGATCGGGCTAGTTGCGATTACGATTTCGGCAGCCGATCTAGAGGCTATTTATCAACGCTGGCAAATTGCCACCTGGGAAAAAATTTCGGTGCTGATATTTATTGTCTTGGCAGTTGTGACTCTGACTGGCCTAGAACTGCCCCACGGCACCCTCTATGAAATATTGAGCGGTGGCAGTATTCCGATTTTGAATGTTCTAGTTGCCATCAAAGTTGCGCTAGGATCATGGGCCGCAATTTTGCTGTTTATTCGATATCGTGGCCTGTTTTAAAAACGGAAACAGGAGATGCTTTGTGAAGCCCTTTTGCCGGGATGCTGTGGTCAAGCGTTGAGGATGCGCCATGGTATTCTTCAACGTACCTAGGTGCATCATTTCATCTAGATGGAATGGTGCACTCGTCATTACTTGAGTCGCCTGCTAATTTCCGAGCTTCTATTTTTCCGACCTTGCATGATCTGCAAGCTGAGGAAGGTTAGGGCTCTGAAGTATGCCCATCGACTCCAGGAAACAATCTTTACGATGGCTGCATACTCTTCCTTTGATAATCAAGGGGGATATGCCCATACTGTTGATTTTGGGTGATTTTGGGCGAAACTACCGCGATCCCTTTCAAGGGGCTGGTATCGGAAGAACTCCGGTATGGTGCGTGGCTCCACTTCCAGCAGGGGCGAGCAGTTCTGCAAGCTGCGTCGCCAGAGGCTAGTGCTAAGGGCAAGCCACCCCTCACGGACACTCCAGAATGAGTCCAGTTTGGGGGTAAAGCCTAGGCCATTGATGTGAAGCTGGAACATGCTGCCGGGTGCCTCACCCTGGGTGAGGCACCCGGGGACTATTCGGCAGGGGGGGGATTTTCGAGTAATCGGCGGATGGCCTGCAACTCTTGGAGTACCGCCTTGAGTAGAGTTTGAGTCACGGTTTCCTCTGAGGGTTGTACGGCGATGGTTGGGCTCAGACCCAGAACATCGCGGGCAAAGCGACGTACTTCCTGGGGATGAAACTGAAGGGGATCATCGCGATCGTCACGGATTTCAGGGTTTAGCTTTTGGGGATCAAAAGGCGGATTCAAAAGGTTGGCATCGGTATTGGCATAGCGATAAACTGATGCCCGCGATCGCTTCAACTGTCGTTGCACATCATCAATCGACAGATAGACATCTGCGGGCAGCGATATCGTTTCTGGGGCCGTCGTTGGGCTGGGTTCGGGACTTTCGGAAGACCTGGAAAAATCAACAGACTCAAAGTTCACAGCAGTCGAAGATCCGGTGAAGAACTTGCATGTAGAGTCTACAAACTCAGAGGAGGGATCTCAAGGCGATCGCGTCCTACCTTGCGTCATAGAACAGCCATTTCACATTCCGGTTTTACACCACAAATGTTTTCGCAAAATGAAGTAATTCGGCAACGTTTGTCGCGCGATCGCAGAGTCGTTCTGTGTTCCCCAGGCATGGTATATCTCAGCACCTAACTGTTTAGGGAAGCTGAACAGTCTGACTAGCTTTCCTTATCAAATCGGTCTTCAAACCCGCGAACTCTGGCCGCAAATCGGAAAAGAAGTTTAAAGCTTCCACAGAAGAAGGTCGATGGACTGTAAGTTAACATTCGTTCACTAAGTTTTGTGTCGTTCGGTGTGATTGCTGAGGGAGTGATTTTTCCTCGTAGCAAATGATTCCCTCTAAGGGGTCGCGAATAATTTCGTCCTGCTGTTCTGTGGCGCAGATAAGGCAAGGCGGAGTGAATCTTGCGATCGCGGGTTGCCTGTTATGATATCGATCAACTTTGACAGTATTATCAGCCGCTATCAGGCAGGGGAGCGTTCCTTCCAAGGGCTTGTGATTATGGCAATTGACGGCTTTGAAGCAGATTTGCGAGGGATTGCATTAAGTCGGTGTGAGCTGCGCGACGCTTACCTGCCCTACAGTAACCTAGGTCAGTCAAGTCTGAAGGAATCCCGGCTGATTCAAGCGGAGTTGAGTGACGCCAAGCTATTTTCCGCCGACCTGACTCGGACTGTTTTAGATGCGGCCAATTTGGTGCGGGCCGATTTGCGCTTTGCCCGGCTTGAAAGTGCAGTGCTGCGATCTGCGAACTTGACCGGGGCTGATTTGCAAGGGGCTGACCTGCGAGGGGCTGACCTGACGGGGGTCAATTTGACTCGAGCTAAGCTCAACCAAGCGCTCTTGACCGGGGCTTGTTTGATTGGGGCCAATCTCTTTCGGGCAGAGGGGGTCGTGCTGGATGAGGTTTTGTACGATCGCAGCACCATTTTGCCTGACGGCCATCGTCAATCTAGATAGTTGGGTCTTGGATGCCTGCTGTAATGCGACATCCTGGCTGGGAGGAGTCCACCGGCCAAAGGTCACGGTATGCTAGGCGTAGCCTTTGCTGGGCGTAGATCTTTGGCGCGTCTGGCACTCCGTTGATACTTCACGACCGTACTCGCAATGCCAATGCGGCGCAGTTTCTCTCCTTCTTGCTCCCTCGTGCCCCGTAGCACGCTGCTCCTCGTGCTGGGCTGGCTGGCCGGTGGCGCAGTCTTAATTCACCCGGTGGCCCAAGCGTCTCCGATCTTGGCCCAGTCTGTCACGGCCACTGAACGCGCTGAGCTAGAACGACTCCAGCAAGAGGCCAACCTAGCCTTTAGTCGCGCGACAACCTTGTTTATAGTACTGCTGTGCGCTTTGGTGCTGCTGGTGGGCGTTGGGGTGGTGATGCTGTGGGTGCTGCGGCGATCGGTGGTGCAAGAGGTGGCGACGGCGGTGCGCACCCAGCTCAACGAGATGACGGATCTGGAAGGGCGCATCCGCAACGCCACTCGGGAGTTAAACCACGTCTTAAAGGATGCAGAGGATTTAGCGGCTTCCTTGGGACATCAGGCAGAGGATTTTAAGGATGACTTGGCAGAGCGCCGCGCGAATTTGACTCGGGCTTTGGATGAGGTGAGTGCGGCGAAACAGCGCACCTTGGAAGATTGGGATGCGCAGATTCGTGAATTGCATCAAAAGCTGGGCAGTTTGGAATCTGAGTTTGTGTCTCAAACGGAGGCGCTACATCGACAATTGGGCGATCGCGTGGCATCGCTGGGTTCTGAATCTTCCACCGAGATCGCCCAACTGCTAGCCACGGCGCGCCAAGCCACCGAAGCTTTGCAACAGCAGCTTGCAGAACTGCAAACCCAAGCCCAGGCCGAGCAGGCCCAGACCCTGGCCCGGCTGCAAACCTCCGCGACGGAGTTTGGGGGGCAGCTCCAAGCCCTGACCCAGACGGTGGAATCCACGCGCGATCGCGCCCTGGCGGAACTGGCTACCCTGCAAGAAAGCTTTGCCCCCCACTTTGAAAACCTGAAGGATAATCTCGAAGCCCAGCTTGAGCAGGAGCAACAGCGCGTTTTGGATGCCATGCAGCGCCGCCAGTCGGACTTCAAAGACAAGCTGGATGACGCCCAGGCCAATGCAATGGGTCGGCGTGACCTAGCGCTGCAAACCATTGAGCGATCGCTGAAGGATTTTGAAGCGCAGTTCACCCAAGCCACCGATGAGGTGCGATCGCAAAAACTGAACCTGCTGTCTGACCTAAAACACAGCGCAGAGGACTTTTTGGCGCAATTTGGCGACTACCAACGCGACGTGGATGATCGCAAAGCGCGAATTCTAAGTGACCTTCAGCGCAGTGCTGAAGCATTTGTGGCGCAGTTTGACACACTGCAAAC
The DNA here is from genome assembly GCA_015272155.1 of Leptolyngbyaceae cyanobacterium T60_A2020_046. Classification (GTDB taxonomy): domain Bacteria; phylum Cyanobacteriota; class Cyanobacteriia; order Phormidesmidales; family Phormidesmidaceae; genus JACYME01. Next base: position 8,796 of record JACYME010000211.1, on the reverse strand, counting down.
CGATGTGGACAATCGTAAGGCTGCGGCCTTTGCCGACTTAGAGCAAAGTGCGGTGGCGTTTCAGTCTCAGTTGGCCCAGCTTGCAGCAGAGTTGGACACACGCAGAGACGCCCTTTGGGAAGACGTGCAGCGCACCGCTGGCGAGTTTGCAGAAGCAGTGCAGGCCATGCAGTCAGAGGGGCGCGATCGCGCCCAGCAAATCCTCGACAGCCTTGTGCGCCTTGAGACAGAGTTTAGTCAACAGCTCAATGAGGTGCGCGATGTGGTGTTTACTCGCCGCGATCGCGTCCTTGAAAAACTCGACGGCTTCGATGCCCGGCTCACCGACCACCTCACCACGTTGGAAGGAGAATTGCGCGATCGGCAACAACAGGCCAGCCAGCGCCTTGCCCAAATCGAGGCCGATTTTGTCAGCGAGCTGAACCGGCTCCAGCAGGATGTGGCAGCAGGGCGCGGCAATGCCTTAGCCGACCTCGCAGAACTGCAACGCCGCTTTCAAGACCAGCTCTCAGGCTTATACACCGAGGCCCAGAGCGAAAAAGACAGCATTATGCAGCGCCTAGGCCAGGTGACGCCCCAGTACCTCGCCGACTCCTTTGTGGCTGAAACCCAGCAACGCTTGAGCGAACTCTCAACCCTGTTGGAGCGGCTGCGCAGTAATCGGCCTGCCCTGTTCCTCTCCGCTGAGGAGCGGGTTGAGGCGGGCAACAAATATCTGGCGGATTCCCGCTACGCCGAGGCCGTTGAGGAATACGATCGCGCCCTCGAAATTCAGCCCAAAGATGCTGAGGTCTGGATCAACAAGGCCCAAGCCCTGATTGAATTATCGCGTCCTGAGGAGGCGATCGCGGCCTTGGATGAAGCCGTTGCCCTAGAGCCTGACCGGACGGCGGCCCACTATCAGCGCGGTCAACTGCTGCGACAACTGAAGCGCTATGAAGACGCCCTCGCGGCCTTCGATCGCGTCATTGAGCTAGAGCCCGATGACCCCAAAGGTTGGCTGAATCGCGGCATGGTGCTCGGACGCCTGCGCCAGCGAGAAGGCGCGATCGCAGCCTTTGACAAAGCCCTCGCCCTGAAGCCCGACTACCACGAGGCATGGGTGAATCGCGGCGTGTCCTACGGCATCCTGCAACAGCACGAAGAAGCCTTCGACTCCTTCAGTAAAGCCGTTGAAATCCAGGCGAATGATGCCGTGGCATGGCTCAACCGGGGCCTAGCCGCGACAGAACTGGAGCGCTATGAAGACGCCCTCGCTTCCTTTGATAAGGCCATACGCTTTAATGCCGAGATGCCCAAGGCCTGGGATAACCGGGGCTATGTGCTGATGAAGCTTGGCCGCGATGCAGAGGCAATTAAGAGCTTTGACAAGGCGCTCGAAGTGGATCCCAACTATGCAAAGGCGTTCTACAACAAAGCCGTTTGTTATGCGCTTCAGCGCGAGTATGACGTGGCCTTAGAAAACCTCCAGCAGGCAATTCGGCTCCAGCCTGACTTTCGCGCCGAGGCTCAAACCGAGCAGGCCTTTGACGATCTCTGGAGCGATGACTGGTTTCGTGAACTCGTGGGGCGTTGAGCCAGATCCTAGCCGCGATCGCCCAACTGTCTGGGTGTGACCTTGGGCCGTTGACCTACTGGGCAGATTGGTCGTAATACCGCTTTTCAAGCCAGATGCGCAACTCAGTCACCGATGCCTTGCTGACACACTGCCCGGTTCTGGGATCGTAGGCATTCCACAGCACGTTGCCGTTTTTGTCGTAGGACTGCCAGGTGTGGGGCTCGTTTGAGGTAGAAAGATGCGCGATCGCCCACTGCCAGACGTTTTTTGCAGTGCGCTGGCAGGTATTCCCCAAGGATGCCGCGCTGTGATGAAGGGCATCGACTAGGTTTGGGGTGGGCCAATAGGCTTGGGATCTCATGGTGCAGTACCTCCGTGTCTGGACATCTTCAGCCTAGAAAAAAGTGACAGAAGATACCAAAACAAACGTGCATCCTATCCATGAATCCTTTGCATGGATCCAGCGCGTGGCCCATTGCACCGAAGGGGCAACTCACCAGATCAAGGCTAACGAGTTATCCCAATTCTGTACTTTGCCGCTACACGTGGCCCTCTCCCCAACCCTCTCCCAATGTTGCTATCCATTCAGCACAAGTTGATCAAAGTTATGCCATCAGAGACTTTTAGGCTCCGACGGGACAACTCAACCCTCACCGCCTGCGGCCCCGTCCTTTTGAAGGAGCGGCGAGGTTCCCTATCCAGTTTCTCTCCTTTGCAAGGAGCGTTTAGGCGAGGCTCCCCATCCAGTTCCTCTCCTTTGCAAGGAGAGGTTAGGTGAGGTTTTACAGCCCTGACAACCGCACAACCGATCCCCGAAGCGCAGAAATATCTGTGTAAGGGATAGCCCACGATTGGGAGAGGGGCTTTGAAGAGAACGATTTTGTCGTCCTGCTTCAGAAAATTGGTATTCAACCCCCAGTTGAGATCGAAAAGCTTATCCGCTGGCAGATCGTGACGTAGCAACCAAGGATCTTGAGACGCTAGTCTTCAGAACGACTTGTCCTAAAGCAACCCGACGAGGTGCAGCGGGCCATGACCGCTCACCAGTTCGATCAACAGTGCAAAAAAGCCCAGCATTGCCAGCCGACCATTCCACACCTCGGCCACTGGCGTGAGCCCCCAGGCCGATCGCTCTTGGGGATACATTTTGAATTTCTTTTCAGGATGTACAACATCGGAGAAGAGGCGACGAGGCGACTCCAGGGCATCGATGACCATGTTTGCCATGTCGTCGATGAACCCAGGGTGAGTATTCAGGGCGGGCACCCGTCGGAATGTTTCGATCCCCGATTCCTCTGCAATTTCACGATATTCAATATCGATTTCTTGCAGGGTTTCGATATGCTCCGACACAAAGCTGATGGGAACCACTACCAGCGCTTTGACACCGGACTCGGCAAGTTCTTTGATCGCGTCTTCGGTGTAGGGCTGGAGCCATTCCACCGGGCCAACGCGACTCTGATAGGCCAGGGTGTGCTGATTGGGGCGGCCCAATGCCTGCACGATCAAATCCACACAGTGCTCGATCTCGCGCTGATAAGGATCTCCGGCTTCTTCTACATAGCTGACGGGCACCCCGTGGGCGCTAAAAAAGATATGGCCTTGGCTAGGATCGGGCAGTTGGTCAAGCTCATTGGCGATCAGCTCTGCCATCGCTTTGACGTACCCTGGTCGCGCATACCAGGAAGGAATTACCGTGTAGCGAATGCGTTCGAGGGAAGGATCCTCTTCCCAGAGTTTTTCGAGGAGGCGGAAGCTAGAACCGCTGGTGCTGATCGAAAATTGAGGGTAAAGCGGCAACACGACGAGTTCGTCAATGCCGTCGCGTTTGATGCGGGCGATCGCTTCTTCCGTGAAGGGATACCAGTAGCGCATGCCGATGTACAGTTCGACATCTTGCCCCTTTTGCCCCAAGCTTTCCTTGAGCGCCTGGGCCTGTTCTTCCGTAATGCGCCGCAGAGGGGAGCCTCCGCCAATCTGGCTATAGTTTTCTTGGGATTGCTTAGCGCGGCTGCTGGAAATCATCCAGGCCAGGGGTTTTTGTAACCACGGCACCGGCAAGCGAATGATCTCGGGATCCGAGAACAAGTTGAAAAGGAAGGGCCGAACGTCCTCAAGCTGTTCTGGCCCACCCAAGTTCAGCAGCAAAACCCCTACACGACCCATGATGCTCGCGGTTCCTAAACTTCTAATATTCTTAAGAATTATCGTAACAATCGATTTCAAACCTGGAGAGATCTTCGCGAACGTTTGCGATCGCTTCTCCCGCTCCTACGCCGAAGTTCCTACGCCGAAGTTCCTGAGACTTATCGGGAATCTTTCTTATTCTAAACCAGCGGTGTCATTCCTATGGAAAACCCAACAATCCTCAATGCCTGCGATCGCAGCCCGCTGATGGCTGATCCCCGCCCCCGCATTGCCATTACGCTGGGGGATCCGGCGGGTATTGGCCCGGAGGTGGTGCTCAAGGCGGTGACCCAATTTTTAGGGGCGGCGGAGCTGACGGTGATTGGCGACCCGGTGACCTGGCAACGAACAGTACAAACTGTTGCAAAGCTGGGCTTGGGATCGAGTGCGATCGCGAAGGCATCGGCTGAAATTGCGATCCATGCTCCTGCTGTGGCGGGCTTTGACCCAGCAGCGGTGGTTTGGGGTGAGCCCACGCCCGCCACGGGTCGGGCCAGCTTTGCGTGGCTGGATGCCGCCATTGCGGGAGCCCTAGTGGGCCGCTACGATGCGGTGGTGACGGCCCCGATCGCCAAATCGGTCTGGCACGCTGCGGGGCACCATTATCCGGGGCAGACAGAGGTGTTGGCTGAGCGTGCCGGGGTTGAGCGCTTTGGTATGGGCTTCGCGGCGCGATCGCCCCACACGGGCTGGGATTTGGTGTGCCTGTTGGCGACGACTCACATCCCCCTCAGCCAAGTGCCGACAACGTTGACGCCGGAATTGTTAACCCGCAAGCTTGATTTGCTCGTGGAATGGCTGCGGCGGGATTTTGGACGGGCGACGCCGCGCCTTGCGATCTCGGGGCTCAATCCCCACAGCGGCGAGTCCGGCCAGATGGGCCGCGAAGAGCAAGACATGCTTATTCCCTGGCTGTTGGCCCAGCGATCGCGCTATCCCGAGATAACGCTGGCGGGGCCAGTTCCGCCGGATACGTTGTGGGTCAGCGCGGGCCAGGCGTGGTATCAAGACGCGATCGCAAGCCCCTACGATGCTTATTTGGCGCTTTACCACGATCAGGGCTTGATTCCGGTCAAGCTGTTGGCCTTCGATCGGGCGGTGAATACAACGATCGGGCTACCCTTTGTGCGCACCTCCCCCGATCACGGTACCGCCTTTGATATTGCTGGACAGGGCGTGGCCCAGGCAGACAGTATGGTCGCCGCGATCGCCCTGGCCATTGAAGCGGTGCAGCAGCGCCGTCGCGATCGCGTGGACTCGCTTGGCGTAGATTCAGTAGCGTCGCGATCATAAAACAGGCCACAGCCAATCGGCCAACAAAAAAGCCCAGCCCTAACTTGGACTGAGCCCTGGTTTGTGAATGGAGTGCTAAAAACAGTGAACCGTGAAGCGCTAGGGCGCGTCATCAATTGAGGTTGAAACGCTTGTCCAGACGGGATTGCCGCGCCCGCCCTCACGACAGTTTTAGGGGCTATAACCTAGCCGTGACAAGGATACTGAATTGAATTGATGATAGCCCCTAGCTTAGGGATGCGGAGCTGCGATCGTAGCTGCTTTGGGCGGAGGCGCTGGGCTTGCCCTGAATCGGAGCCCAGTAGCCAGCAGCTTCTGCAGGCATTCCAACTTCGGTGTTGATGCGGCTCAACAACGCTTGCTGGCGGCGCTTGATCAGGTGATGGTGCCGATTCATGAGAGCCCGTGCTTGCTCTGATGCAGACATCCCAGTAACCCTCCAAGGGAGCAATGATGAGCGGAAAACCACCCGCCTGCTAATTAAGCTATCAGGATATTCTGTATCGGTTGCTACGGAATTTTGATTTGAAATAGAGATTTACGGAACGCAATATTTCGCAATGCTCGCCGTTTTGTTTTCTAACGTGAGTGGAGATCGCCTGCTGGACGGGTGATCCCCACTCGCGGGCTGGGCTTCAGTTTGGCTTGGGCCGGTTCCGAAGCTTGTTAATCCCCAAAGTGGGCAATGATGGCGTTCGCGAACTCGGAGCACTTCAGCGGTGGATCCACAGGCGGTTCCATCAGCCGGGCGAGGTCGTAGGTGACTTCCCGATTGGAAATTGCTGCGCCGATGCCTTTCTTGATCAGGTCGGCGGCCTCTTGCCAGCCCATATATTCCAGCATCATCACCCCAGAGAGGATGACCGAGCCGGGATTGATGCGATCAAGCCCGGCATGTTTGGGGGCAGTGCCGTGGGTGGCTTCAAAGATGGCGCAGGTGTCGCCGATGTTGGCCCCTGGCCCCATGCCCAGCCCGCCGACGATCGCGGCGGCAGCGTCGGACAAGTAATCGCCATTCAGGTTCATGGTGGCGAGAATGGAATACTCGTCGGGCCGGGTTTGAATTTGCTGAAAGATGCTGTCGGCAATGCGATCGTTCACCATCACCTTGTCTTTCCACTGGCCGTTGCCATGGGTTTCCCAAATGGCGTCGAGGATGCCGCTCACCTCCTGGCAGATCTCAGCCTTCTTCTCAGGGGTGAGGGCGTCGTAGCCGGGTTCGACCTTGCGGGCGTTGTCTTCAATCGACAGGTCAGGATTCGCTTCCTTGTTACTCAAAACCCAGGACTCGCGCTCGGTGACGCAGTCTTGCCGAAATTCCGTCGTCGCGAGTTCATATCCCCAGTCGCGAAATGCCCCTTCGGTGTATTTCATGATGTTGCCCTTGTGAACCAAGGTCACCTGCTGCTTCGCTTTAGGCAGGCGAAGGGCGTGTTTGATGGCGCGGCGCACGAGGCGCTGGGATCCGGTTTTGCTAATGGGCTTGACGCCAATGCCAGAGTCCAGACGGATTTGCTTTTTGCCGTGTTCGGGGGTGGCGGGGATCAAGTCTTCGTTCAGAATTTTGATGAGCCGCTCGGCTCCTTCGGAGCCTGCTTTCCACTCAATGCCGAGGTAGATGTCTTCGGTGTTCTCGCGGTAGACGATGACATCAAGCTTGTCGGGGCTTTTGTGGGGGGAGGGGGTGCCTGCGTAATATTTGCAGGGGCGCACGCAGGCGTAGAGGTCGTTGATTTGGCGCAGGGCGACGTTGAGCGATCGAATGCCGCCGCCGATGGGGGTGGTCAGGGGGCCTTTGATGGCGACGCCAAATGCTTGAATCGCTTTCAGCGTGTCTTCGGGAAGGTATTGGTATTGACCGTACTGTTCGCAGGCTTCGTCCCCGGCGTAGACTTTGAACCACACGATACGGCGGGTGTCGCCGTAGGCTGCGGCAACGGCGGCATCAAAGACGCGCTGGGCGGCTGGCCAGATATCTACACCCGTTCCGTCGCCACGGATGTAGGGGATGATGGGCATGTCTGGCACCACGGGCTCCCCGTTTTGAAACGTGATTCGCTCACCGACCGTTGGCGGAGTAATTCGTTCGTACATAGCTCGTGCGAGGTTTCCACAGCGGATGTAGATTACGATGTCTACTCTACCGCTCTGATTGCTGCTCACAGTGGCTTCAGACACCGAATCCGGTACCGGTTGATCGCAAATCGATGCAGAAATTGCTGGTAGACAGGTACATCAACTCTTTAAGATTTGGTTTAGTGGAGTGATTCCTGCGGCTCCGGTGCGATCGCGGCTCGTTGCGTCTAGAGATGTGAAACGTTGCAACCGCATGGGGCAGCCTGGGAGCTTCACTGTTCATTGTCCGGTCACCTCCTCCGTTAAGCATGAGCAGTTTTATTGCCAACAATCCACGCTCATCAAGTGCATCGGTTGACGCACTCAGCGCCCAACTCCAGGAGTTGACGCCATCTAAGCAAATCCCGATTATTCATCAGCTCCACGCTGCTGGGGAGCTGGGGGATCATGTCCTAATGGGGTTCCTACTCCAGCATGAGGGGCGCCCCACGATCGCAACTGGGTGTGCGTATCATGCCCTGGCAACGACAACAGCGACGGAGGTTGTCACAGTTTTGCGCGATCGCTTCCCCAATGGTGTCGTGCCGCTGCCCCAAGATTGCCAAGTGGACTACAGTGCCGTGCAGCAGGCGCTGATGCAACAAGCCTACGAAGACGCCGATCGCCTCACCCTGCTCAAACTGTGTGAACTGGCTGGCTCCACTGCGATCCAGCGTAAGTGGCTGTATTTTACTGAAGTCGCCCAGTTTCCGGTGGCGGATTTGCGAATTTTAGATACCCTGTGGTCTGTCTATTCCGAAGGGAAGTTTGGGTTTGCAAAACAGCGCGAAATTTGGCTCGGCGTGGGTAAAAACTGGGAGCGTTTGTGGCCCAAAATTGCCTGGAAAAAAGAAAATTTGTGGACTCGCTACCCGAAGGGATTTATTTGGGATCTGACCGCCCCCGAGGGGCACTTGCCGCTCTCGAATCAGCTTCGAGGGGTGCGCGTGATGGACTCACTGATGAATCATCCCGCTTGGGAGCAAACTGATTAAAATTCCGCAGGATTACGGAGTCTAGAAGGGTTTGTCTAAGCCCTGGGTTTTTACGTAGGTCTTTGGGGATTGCTGGACGGGTTGGGCAGCGATGAGTTGTTCCTTTAGAATCAGGCGTTGCTGACATGAAACGGCGCGATCGCCCGACCTGCCTATCCTCAGAATGGGCTAAATGTATTGCTGTCAAGGGGTTCTGGGATATTGGGGTGGGGCATTGTGGCGGATTGATGAGGAACTCAGATCGCGATCGCGCCGCATCAAGATAAAGTACTTTGCCGATTTTTCCGAGATGAATTCTCCGTGAAAACCGAAGTTTTGAAGGTAAAAAACCTCCGAATTTTCCCCTTAAAATCCTTGCGGTTTACGTTTAGTCTGGTCATCAGTGAGGGCATTCTGGGATGGTAAAGCGCAGACTGAGTCAGCGGCCACCTCAATGAAGCAGAGTATGACCTCTCAAGCGACAGGTAACATTCAGCCATTCGCATCGATGTCGCCGATGATGCACCCCGAAGCCGAGGGTACTCCCTACGCTTCTGGAGGTGTGGGCAATGCATCTTCCACCGCATCCGGGAACAATCTTCTGGACTTAGAAGGGCTTCCTGTCTTGGAGGAAGCAACACAAACGGCATCCCGATTTTTGCGGGTGCC
>JACYME010000088.1 GCA_015272155.1 Leptolyngbyaceae cyanobacterium T60_A2020_046 | reverse complement strand
ATATTTGGCTAAAAAGCTATTTGGGGATGGGTTTAATGTTTTCCGTGGGTTCCAATTAGTCTGTCGAAAACAATCTATGACGTTGAAGAGTCAAAGCGCATTACGAGCCGCACTGATGAGGCAAAGCTAGAGCGTCTTTTGGCAGAGTACGATCCCTTCAAGCTGATGCGCCTGCGCCAGACCCATGATATTTGGCACCTAATCACCGGATTCAACACCGATGTTGCCGGAGAATTGGGGCTCAAAGCTTTTGAACTTGCTCAAACTCACCGACCCATGGCCGTCATTTTGTTGGTGGGTGGTTTACTCAAAACGCTCACCGAAACGCCCGAAGCCCTTCCCAAATTGTTTGATCAAATTGTCGAAGGGTATCAACTGGGTTGCCAAGCGCGTCCCCTACTTGCCCAAAAGTGGGAAACCCAGTGGGAAAAGTCCCTCACTGAATGGCAGGAAGAACTCGGCATTCTGCCTCAATCCATTGCCGTCCATCCAACCTGAATCTGCCCATTATCGCCCACTCGTGATATCCCTGAGAGCGCAACGTTGCGGCTGGTCTTCTGTGGCAGAAGCATCCAGCCCTTTTGCAGGACACTGCCTTGAACCGTAACCCTGACACTTCACCCTAGCCATCGCCAATCATGGATCCCTGGACGCTGGCCTCGACTCGCATGGCAAGGTGCAAGGGTGCAACCCTATTGAGACGGGCGGGAGAAGGTTTATCCCACCAGGAATCTTGCATGGGCTGATGGCGTGCTCTAAGCGTCGTCCTCTGTGGGGTCGTCTGTGCGATTCGGGCGATCGTTGTAGAGATCATCCAAGCGATCGCGTGCATCCTGGAGCGAGATGGAGCGCATCACCAACAGGGGCTCATCAATGACGCGGCCCGTATCATCCAAAAGTTCTGGATGGGGCGCGGGACGCTGGGACGTGGACGGGCTGCCGCCATAGGGTTGGCGGGGGGCTCGGCGGGCGTCTTTACCGAGTAGCATCATGTTGCGAATTAAGTTGCCAACTGCCAAAACGGCTAATATCGCAAACGCCACGATGTACAGAGCGTGCAACATAGATCTTCAATTCCTTGTAATGAGATAGCGCGAACCAGTCTGCTGGGGACATCGAGTATTCCTCTGAATCCTTTGCGCACTAGCAAACTGGATTGCAGTCTTGCCCTTGTTGGACAGGCAACTGCACGAACAGGGAGATGCTCCAAAATCGGAGATCAGTGGCGTGGGCGCAAACATTCACGCGAAACCGCAGGTTCCCGGCACCGAGAGGAATCAGGATGGAGCGCGATCGCGGCGGTGGGTTAAGCCCATCTTTACATTCCATTGTGTCAGATTTTACGATTTAGCGGCAAAGGCCGCGAGCCAGAATTTCCGCGCTTGTCGCTGGAACAGGATCCTGAATTTCACTCTGAAAATAATCCGTCAAAAGCAGTCGGTATCCGTCAAGGGCGTTGCTGATTCGCGGAATGGAAGCCCTTATCCCCAACCGGTTTCCCAAAGGGAAGGGCTTCAATCTCTTTGTCCCGCTCCTGTTCGGAGAAGGCTTTGGTGAAGGGCTTCGGCCTGTTCATCTTCAAATCCCGCAACGCCTAGGCCAAGACGCACCTGAGGTTTTCACCATCTGCAACAGGGGCGACCGCAGCAGACAAGCGGTATCACACCAGGCGGAGATCATTGAAACCGTCCGCGCTCTGCGGCCCAGAATTGGAGGATGTTGGTTTGCCCAGTGCGCAGGACGAGGGCACTGGTCCCCGCGTCGCTGGAAAGGGTTGCGACCCAGGCTGGGCCAGACAGGTCACTGTGTAATAGATCGCCACTCTGGCTGAAGATCAGGCGGGCGGTCTGGGATGTGGGGAGGTCGAGGGCTTTGGTGGTGGCCTCGGGCAGGGTGATGATGACGGCGGGGCTGTCGTCGCCCGTGAAATTCCACCAGCGGACTTCGGCGGTGGCGATCGCGTCTGGGAGTTCACCTCCGGCGGCGGTCACCATGATGGAAGCCCCAGACTGCTCGACATGGGTCAGTAGAGCAGGTAGTACGCGATCGCGGAGGGTGGCATTGGTAGCAAGCGCCTGGGGCAGCGCTGTCGCGATCGCACCATCCAGGGCTTGCAGTTGGCCGGGGGTCACCGCCAACCCAACGGCAGCGGGGGCGGGGTTGCCGCTAGCAAGGAGCGTGATCTGCCCGCCCTGGAGTTGTACAGCCTGCACCTGGACAGAAGTTCCAGGGCCGATTCCCGGTGTTTGCCAGTATACCTGTAGGGTGCGCTGGTCGCGCAGACCGAGTGCTTGCCACAGGGGTTCCCCATTCCCTAAGGTGGCCGACGGTAGGGGCTGCCATCCCTCAGCCAAGCGTCCCCCTTGAAGCCGGATCACAAACCACTGGTGCGGCTCTGTGGGCAGGGCCGAGAGTCCCGGAGCAAGCTGCCAATCCCGAGGGTTGGGTGGCTCAGTTGGGGTGATGGTGCCGACGAGGGCGGTGGCACTCCACCCGGTGTTTGACGGGAAAGAACTGGCGGTGGCGATCGCGGAAGTTGACCCTGGCTGATCCGTCGGATTGATTCGTGCGGCAACGGTTTTGAAGCGGGTTTGCAGCGCGGCAGAGTTGGCCTGGGCCAGCCATTGCGTCGCAGCAGCTTCGTCTTGCTGGGCCATCAAGATCAGGGCTCCCCACAGGCGGGCCGCTTCATGGTTTGGATCGACGCGCAGCATGGCGCTGACGCGATTCCACAGGCGTCCAGAATCTTGGGAAAGGAGATGGAACACGCTGCTTTGGGCGCTACCTGTCCCGCTTTCTAGCCAGGTGAGGGCGGTGTCCCAGCGGCCATCGATCAGCAACGAGAGGAGTTGTTGACCAGGCTGCGACCAGGTGCGATCGGCCTGGGCTTGGGTGGTGTTGGCGTGGAGGGTAACGAGTTGAAGTTGTTGCTCTAGGACGGGCAACCAGCGATCGCCAAGGCGAGTTTTCACCCCCTCTAGCCGAGTTTTTGCCTGACCCCAGAGTCCTTGCTGGGCGAGGTAAAGGGCGGTGTCATAGGGGGCTTGTTGGGCCGTATCGGGGAGGGTTTGGGGCGTGAGGGCGATGGCCTGGAGGCGAGTTGAGCTTCCGAGGCTCTGAACCACGTAGCTGTTGAAGCGGGGGTCGAGGCCAACGCTGCGGTTGACCACTAGCTCAGGGAGGCCGGTGCGATCAAGGTCGTACCAGCGGGGTCGCTGATTGGGCGGGCTGCTCCAGTTCAGTAGCGATCGCAGTCGCAAGGCTTTGGGATCCACGTAGACGACCTGTCCGTAGAGAACCGCGGGGCCGCCGCGCTGCCAGCGTCCGGTGAGGGTCAGCCACAGCCCTGGCAGGCGCTCATCCCCCAAGACTTCGACGGCAGTCAGGGGCAAGCGATCGCGACTGCCCACGACTCCTGACAGGGCTCCGGCGGCAGCAACCTCGGCGACGGTGCTCTCAATGGGGCCAGCGATGGGCCGATGATCCAGGAGTTGCAGGTGCAGGGTCTCTCGGGCCGGGCCGTATTGGCCATAGAGACGTAGGGCGGCAATCACGTCGCAGGGATCAGCGCAGGGCGATCGCGTTGCAAAAACGGGCACCAGCCACAGTCCTTCGAGGTTGGTATCGGCGCTCAAATTGGCGAGATCGATGAAGTCGCCGGGCTTCAGATTCTCCTGGGCAAGCTCAGCTTCGATTTCTGCCAAGGTTTGGGGTGGCGTGTCGTTCCAATTGGCAGCAACGGCGGGCCAATAGCGGGTGAGCCAGCGCGGCGGCTGGGGGCGCACCACCATCACCCCACCCACCCACAGGGCTGTGCCCACAGCCACTCCGCCCCCGGTCAGCCCCAAGGTGACGATCGCACCCCTGAGCAGCCGCAATCGCCAGCCTTCGCTGGAAGAGGCTTTGACCCAGCGCCGCACACCTCGCCGCGAGGCCGGGGGCAGCTCTGCCACCGATGGAGCGGGAGAATGGGTACGACGCCGGGGATAGAGCAGGGGCATGGCCACCCAACGGGAACAACGTTAACCAGTAATCACCTGGTGATAGCGGGTTCCGGCGCTTTCCCAGGTAAATTCCGCCTCAATCATAGTGCGGGCATGGCGGGATAGCGTGGCGCGCAGGTCTGGATTTTCAAAAAGCTGACTGATAGCGGCCACAAATGCCTGGGGATCATTGGCGCGCAAGGCCCGCAGGGGAACGCCGTCGCCATCTACGGCCAGCCCTTCGAGGCCGCGATCGCTCGCCACCACGGGCACCCCTGCCGCCATCGCCTCTAGAGTTTTGTTCTTGATGCCGTAGCCAATGCGCAGCGGGACGACCCCCACCGCCGCCCGGTGCAGATAGTCCACCGTGGAGGGGACTTTGCCCGTGACCACCACGCCGGGAATTTCTTGCAGGGCCAGCACGGGCGGAGTTGGGCGTGTGCCAACGAGGTAAACCGTGGCATCGGGGTAGCGATCGCGCAGCAGCGGCAACACCTCGCGGCTAAAAAACACCGCCGCATCGACATTGGCGGGGGTGTCCATTGCGCCCACAAAAACGAGGTCGTGCCCGCCGGGATCCCGCGATCGCAGTGGAAATTCCGCTAAATCCACCCCGTTGGTGACCACGTGCACCCGGCGATCGGGCCGCAGTTTGCGAATCTGGTTGGCATCATCGGGCGTCGTCACCACCAAATCCGTAAACTTGCCGCAATACTGCTGCTCATAGCGCTTCAGCAGCGCCAGGTTCAGCCGTTCGCGCAGGGGGTCTTCGGCGGTGCCCGTGTCAAGCTGCTGCTTGCAGGTGCCATAGACCGAGCTGTGAATATCCACCACCCGGCAGGGGATGTGGGCCTGCACCGTGGGGCTCACAAAAATTTCGTTGGCGCTGTGCTCGCAGGTGATCGCATCAAACCGTCCGCTTTTGGCCTGCTCATCCATCCAGGCTTGAATGGCGGCGGTGTAGCGGTGGCGGGTGCTGGCGGGCACCCCATCCCACAAAAATCGGCCAAACCGCAGCGCCTTGCTAACCAGGCTGCGGCTGTAGTTATTGGACGGGGCGGGGAACAGCGTTAGTTCGGTGACGTAATCCTTGAGGGCGTGAATGTCCGCCTCGGGGATGCCGGGATGTTGCAGGCTAAACAGCGTGACATCGTGGTGTTGGCGCAGGGCTTTTAGCAGGTTGAAGGTTCTGACCTCTGTGCCCCCAAGGGAAGGGGGGTAGGGATAGGTCACCGAAAGCATCAGAATATTCATGCCGCTACGAGTCCGACTCCTCTGCTACTGAACCCACGGGGAGGGCATCCGTTGCTTCCGACAGGGCCGCAATCTGGCGGGCCTCGGGGGGCAACTGGGCCTGGCGCTGGCCTGCCGTTCGCGCCGCCTGACAATATAACCCAAGGGGCGACTCAATCAGCGCGATCGCGGGGGCTTGGCGGGTCAGCACGCGATAGATCGCGATCGGCAACTCCTTGAGCACCCATCGCGCCAGCCGATAGCGCAGTTCTGGCCCGCGCAGGGGGCGCATCAGCGGCACCTCATAGAGTTCGTGGAGATAGCGGTTTGACTTGCCGTAGCGCCGCCACTGGCTGCGCAGTTCGGCCAGGGTTTGGCGATGGCGATGGCGAATCACCGCCGACTCAGCAAAGCGAATTTCCCAGCCGCCCTCGCGCTGGAGCCGCCAGCACAGATCGGCATCGCCGCCTGTGGTGAGGTAGGGGCGAAACAGCCCGACCGTTTCAAAGGCTTTGCGCCGCACGGCTAAGTTTGCCGTCTGTCCGTAGGGGCAAAAGCTATGGGCGAGGGTATGTTTTTGGCTGAGCACGTCCATGCGTTCGGCGTAGTGCTCTAGCCAAGTGTGTCCCGGCAGGGCCTTGATTTCGCCTGCGACTACGCCCACCGCTGGGTCGGCAAAGGGGGCGATCAGGTTTTTGAGCCAGGTGGGTTCGGGCTGGCAGTCGGCATCGGTAAAGGCGACGATCGCGCCTTGGGCCGCGCGGATGCCGCGATTGCGGGCGGCGTAGGAGCTTTGAATGTTCGTTTCGCTGAGGGGCCGGAGGGTGATGCCTTGGGCCTTGGCGGTGGCTGCCGCAGCGGTGAGTAGTTCGGGGGTGCGATCGCGGCTGCCATTGTCGATCAGCAAATATTCCACGCGATCGGCGGGGTAGGTCTGGGCCAGCAATCCCTGAAGCAGGGTGGGCAGATCGGCCTCACCGTTGTAGATTGGCACGACCACGGACACTGCGGGAACTGGGGGCAACGTAGGCGAAATATCCATTACGGAGAACGCAGACAGCTTGTTTTAAGATTCCCTGACGTGGGTGCGATCGCCCAGGGATTCTCAGCAACTTTACGGAAGCTTCGCGCCTGGGGGCTTGAATTTTGAATTTCGAACTTCCCCAAGGGACTTAGAGTAGGCCAACGAATGAAGCATCCAAGCTAAACCCTCATCCCCCAACCCCTTCTCCCAAGGGGAGAAGGAGAGCTGGATTCAGAACCCCTTTCCCCCAAGGAGCGGGGCAGGGGTGAGGGCAGAGAACCCTGGTAAATGGATAGTTATTTTCATGGAACACTCTTAGGGCGATCGCAGGGCTTGCACAAGGGTGTTGGGGATCACGGCGTCGTCCCAGTTGGGGGGCTGTTCTCCCATGCGCACGATGACCAAATCCTCGGAGGGAATGATGTAGACCCGCTGGACGCCACGCCCGTCTAGATAGATGGTGTCTTCCGCGAGGAAGGGGGCAGTGGCGGCGGTATTGACGTTGGGGAAGTCGGCGGTGCGAGCTTTAATCCACAGGTGATAGCCAAAGGTGGGTTCCAAGGGCGAGGGGGTGGCCATTTGGGCGAGCCACGGGGAGGGCACGATTTCGCGATCGCCGACTTTGCCGTCCGCCAGCCAGAGCTGCCCCACCCGCGCCCAGTCGCGCGCGGTGGCAAAGAAGCAGCAAAAGGTTTTGGGAAAGCCACCGGGATGGTCGAGCCACAGTTCACCATCCCCAGCCCCCAGGGGTTGCCAGAGCCGTGTGGAAAGGTATTCGGCAACGGGCATCCCCGTGGCATTGGCGAGTACGAGGCCCAAAATTTGGGTATTGACGTTGTTGTAATCAAACCGTTCGCCCGGCGGATGCAGGCTGGGGATGGACAGGGCAATGCGGGTCACGTCTGATCCCAAAAACATCTGCACGAGGTCGGAATCGAGGGTGTCGGTTTGATCTTCGTTGCGAAGGCCCGACTGCATGGCGAGGAGATCGGCGATCGCGATGTTGGCCCGGGCATCGGCGCGCCATTCGGGCACGTAGGTCGCCACAGGGTCTTCCATTGAGGTGATGTGGCCCTCTGCGATCGCGATGCCGATCAGCATCCCCATCAGCGTTTTCGTCATCGACATGGCGTTGAAGGTGGCCTCCGGCCCATAGCCCCGCCAGTATGCTTCCCAGACAATGCGGCCCTTGTGCATCACAATCAGCCCCGTGGAGTTGCGTGCCTCCGCATAGGCTGACACCGACTCCAGCGCTGCGAGGTCAATGGCGCTCTCGGCGGCGGGCAGGGTGGGCAGGGGTTCACCGGGCTGTCCCGGCACGGTCTGACGCGGGGTGTACCACTCCACTGCCATGATGGGTTCTGCGGGGTAGGTGCTGGCGCGGTTCATCAATCGCCAATCGAGCCGATTTGTCCCCAAAATCAGCGGCACACCCACCGCGATCGCCAACACCGGACGATATAGCCAAGCATTCATCAGCACGCGATCGCTCCTCCTGCAACCCTTTACCTAGCCTGAGTTTGGCTTAAGCTTCCCTGCCCCCTCAATTACTCCCGCGATCGCGGCGGCGCAAGCATCATCACTGCCACCGCCGACCCTGCCGCCACCTGGGTTGTGCCCACTGGCACCTTGGCCAGGGCATTGGTGCTCGCCAGATTGATCAAGTTGCCAGAGCTGTGGCTGCCCCCCGCCAGGGCGAATTCTAGCCCCGTGGGTGCCGCCAGCAGTTTGCCCCAGAGATAGGTTTCGCGCTGGCCACCCGCGCGGAGGTCGTGGCGCGATCGCGCTGACACCCACGGCGACCCCCACGGGGCAGCCTGCCCCGCCAGCTTGCGCAGGGCCGGAGCCACAAACCGCCAAAAGCTGACCAGCGCCGACACCGGGTTTCCCGGCAGGCCAAAGTAGAGGGTTGGGCTGGGGCTTGAGAAGGTCGCCACCGTCAAGGGTTTCCCCGGCTTGATGGCGACTGCGCGGATGTGGAGAGTTGCGCCCAGCTCCGTCAGGATGCGATCGACATAGTCGTAGTCGCCCACGGAGACGCCGCCCGAAGACAGGACGATATCTGCATGGCTCAGCGCCCCCGCAATCATGACGCGCAGGGCTTCGGGATGGTCGGGCACAATCCCTAAGGGCAAGGGCTCACCCCCCGCCTGACGAATCAGCGCCGCCAGCCCAAACTGGTTAGAATCGACAATCTGCCCCGGTTTGAGGGGGCGATCGGGGGGCACCAGTTCATCCCCCGTGGACAGTATCGCCACCCGAGGCCGGCGATACACCGTCACCTGCGGACACTGGGCCGCTGCCAAAATGGCGATTTCCGGCGCATTCAGCACCGTGCCCGCCGCCAGCAAGGGCTGACCCGCCGAGAGAAAGCTGGCCCGATGGCGCACGAAGGCTTGGGGCTCTGGTGCAGCTAAAATATCAACGCGATCGCCCTGGCGGGTCGTATTTTCCTGAATCACGATCGTGTCGGCCCCCTCAGGCATCATCGACCCGGTGAGAATCCGCGCCGCCTGCCCCGGCCCGATCGCCCGGGCGGGGGGCCTGCCAGCGGGAATTTCTTCCACGATCGCAAGACTCACCGGCTGCTCGGCACTCGCCGACGCCACATCCGCGTAACGCACCGCGTAGCCATCCATCGCCGAGTTGTCCCAGTGGGGAAAATCCAGCGGACTGGCGATCGCCGTCGCCAAAATTCGACCATCCGCCCGGTCGAGGCCGATCGGCTCGCTGGCTTTTTCTGGCGACAGCGGTGACACCAGATCCAAAATCGTTGCTTCCGCGATCGCTACTGGGATCATGCGCCACCCTTCCCCACAACAGACTTAGCAGTCTTCAGAATAATCAGAATTGTGCGCATTTGTCGGATCCTCCCCAGCCCTCTGACACCCCAGATCCCCCAAAACAATGACTGGCAAATCTCGACAAAATCCTACCCACCCAACCCTTCTCGCCATGCCTTTTGATTTTTCGCTGTCAACAGTGAACAATCTATACAGTTTCGCGATTTAGCCCGATCTAGAACGCCTCCCGTTGCCACAGTAGTAAGGACATCCCAGCCCATTCTGCGGTTGGGACTGCCGACCGTTGTCAGGAGGTCGATCGATGGGAATCGCCAGTATCAACCCGGCTACGGGAGCCACCCTGCAAACCTTTGCCGAACTCACACCCGTCGCCATTGAGGCCAAGCTTGCCCAAGCCGATCGCGCCTTCCAGGACTATCGCCACACGTCCTTTGCCAATCGCGCCGCTTGGCTCGCTGCCGCCGCTGACCTGCTAGAGACACACGCCGACGCCTACGGGCGCATCATGACCCTGGAGATGGGCAAACCGCTGAAAAGCGCGATCGCGGAGGTACAGAAATGCGCCTGGGTCTGTCGATTTTATGCGGAGAACGCCGAGCGCCTGCTGCGCGACGACGTGACCGAAACCGATGCCAGCCAAAGCTTTGTGCGCTATCAACCCCTGGGGATCGTGCTGGCCGTGATGCCGTGGAATTTTCCCTTTTGGCAAGTGTTGCGGTTTGCCGCGCCAACGCTGATGGCAGGCAATGTGGGGCTGCTGAAGCACGCCTCTAACGTGCCCCAGTGTGCCCTTGCTATCGAGGAACTCTTTGCCAAGGCGGGATTTCCTGAGGGAGTGTTTCAAACCCTGCTAGTGGGGGCGGGTGCCGTGGCAGATATTGTGGCCGACGATCGCGTTAAAGCGGCGACCCTCACAGGCAGCGAGCCCGCCGGATCGGCCCTGGCGGCGGCGGCGGGCAAGCACATCAAGCCCACCCTGCTGGAACTCGGCGGCAGCGACCCCTTCATCGTGATGCCCAGCGCCAAGCTGGAGGCGGCGATCGCCACCGCCGTCACCGCCCGCCTACTCAACAATGGGCAATCCTGCATTGCCGCGAAGCGCTTCATCCTCCACCAGGCGATCGCCGATGACTTTATCCAGGGCATGGCCGAACGGTTTGCCGCGCTGACCGTAGGCGATCCCCTCACTGACGCCACCGACGTTGGCCCCTTGGCAACCCCTGCTATTTGTGAAGAGCTGGCCCAGCAGGTGCAAGCCTGTGTTGATGCCGGAGCCCGCGTGGTGGTCGGGGGCGATCGCGCGGCGTTGCGATCGCAGTTGCCCGCTCAGTTCCAGTCTGGCTACTTCTACCCGCCCACAATTTTGGCCGACATTCCCCCCGGCACCCCCGCCGAGGATGAGGAATTCTTTGGCCCTGTGGCGTTGACCTTTCAGGTCGAGAGTTTGGAGGCCGCGATCGCCCTGGCCAACGCCACCCCCCTGGGCCTCGGAGCCAGCGCTTGGACAGAGGATATCGCCGAGCGCGATCGGTGCATTGCCGAACTCGACGCCGGAGCCGTGTTTATCAACGGCCTGGTCAAATCTGATCCGCGCCTGCCCTTTGGCGGCATCAAGCGCTCAGGCTATGGCCGCGAACTCGGACAGCCCGGCATTCGCGCCTTTGTCAACGCCAAAACCATTTGGATTCGATAACCGCCCGATTGAGGAGACGCACATGGACACAGCCGAGCTACTGGTGAAATGTTTAGAAAACGAAGGCGTTGAATACATCTTTGGCGTACCGGGCGAAGAAAATCTGCAAGTCTTGCAAGCTCTGAAAAAATCCTCCATTCAATTTGTCACCACCCGCCACGAACAGGGGGCCGCCTTCATGGCCGATGTCTACGGGCGGCTCACAGGCAAGGCGGGGGTCTGCCTTTCGACCCTGGGCCCCGGCGCAACCAATTTGATGACCGGGGTGGCCGACGCCAACCTCGATCGCGCCCCGTTAGTCGCCATTACAGGCCAGGTCGGCACCGATCGCATGCACATCGAATCTCACCAATACCTCGACCTGGTGGCGATGTTTGCCCCCGTGACCAAATGGAACGCCCAAATCGTGCGCCCCAGCATCACCCCCGAGATTGTCCGCAAAGCCTTCAAAATTGCCCAATCTGAAAAACCCGGTGCCGTCCATATCGACCTGCCCGAAAACATCGCGGCGATGGAGGTCAGCGGCACGCCCCTACGCCACAGTAGCCAAGACCGCTCCTACGCCTCGCTCCAGAGTATTCAGCAAGCCGCTGTGGCCATTTCCCAGGCCACCAATCCCCTGATTTTGGTGGGCAACGGAGCCATTCGCGCCCGCGCCAGCGACGCCCTCACCCAGTTTGCCACCAGCCTCAACATCCCCGTAGCCAACACCTTCATGGGCAAGGGCATGATCCCCTACGAGCATCCCCTGGCGCTGTGGACCTTTGGCCTACAGCAACGCGACTACATCACCTGCGGACTAGAGCGGGCCGATTTATTAATCGCTGTAGGCTATGACCTGATTGAGTTTTCGCCGAAAAAGTGGAACCCCACCGGAGATTTGCCCATTGTTCACATCAACGCCACACCGGCGGAAATTGACAGTAGCTACATCCCCCGCGTGGAGGTGGTGGGCGATATTCCGGACGCGCTGATGGAAATTTTGAAGCGGGTTGATCGCCAGGGTCGCCCGGAGCCCATCAACGTCAAGCTGCGGGAGGAAATTCGCGCCGACTATTATCGCTATGCCGAGGATAAGGGGTTTCCGGTCAAGCCCCAAAAGCTGATCTACGACCTGCGCCATGTGATGGGGCCAGAAGATATCGTGATCTCCGATGTGGGAGCCCACAAGATGTGGATTGCCCGGAATTATCACTGCGATCGCCCCAATACCTGCCTGATTTCCAACGGCTTTGCCTCAATGGGTATTGCCATTCCAGGCGCGATTGCGGCGAAACTGGTCTACCCCAACCGTCGCGTCATTGCGGCCACGGGCGACGGCGGCTTCATGATGAACTGCCAAGAGCTCGAAACTGCCCGCCGCCTAGGCACCGCCTTCGTCACCGTAATCTTCAACGACGGCGGCTATGGCCTCATCGAATGGAAGCAACACAGCTACTACGGCGAGTCGGCCTTTGTGCATTTCAACAACCCCGATTTCGTTAAACTTGCGGAGAGCATGGGCCTCAAGGGCTATCGGGTCAATGCAGCGGAAGATCTCCTGCCCACCCTCAAGGAGGCGCTGGAGCAAGACGTGCCCGCCGTGATTGACTGCCCCGTGGACTATCGCGAAAACCTCCTCTTCAGCAAACAAACCCAAGACCTCACATGCCTGATCTAGCGCGTCTGCCCCTGTCCCGTGCCGATATTGTGCTTTGGATCCGTTGGGTTATTGTGACCGCCGCCGTCATTGGCCTCTGTGCCGGGCTGGGGCCAATCGGTTACTTCATTGGCCCGGTGTTGTTGGGGGTGGGGCAAGCGCTGGTGTTGCGCTTCAGCCAGGGGCCAGCATTAGCGTGGGGCCTGGCAACGGTGATTGGCGGCTATTTTGGCCTCATTGCCCTCACCGCCAGCATCATTTTCATCAATCCTTGGGTGGGGGTTTTCATCGGTGCCGCAATTTTGGGCGTGGCGCAGGCGATCGCGCTGCAAGGCACCCTCCGTCACGGGGTATGGTGGCCACTGGTGTCAATCCTGGCGTTGATGATCGGGGTGGGCTGGTTTGTGCCCCAGGGCTTTAACGCAATGGTGTACGGCTCTCAGCGGCCCGCCTGGGTTTGGGCGCTGATGGGGGTCGGCTGTGGCGCACTGGGTGGAGCCCTCAAGGGCGGCATGTGGGTGCTCCTGCAACGACGACGCCCTACCCCGTCTCTTGGCAGTGAAGATTGAAGGGGCAGGTAGGAAATAATTCAAAATTCAAAATTAGGAATTCCAGTGCTCCTGAGGGCACTACATTGGATGAAGTTGTCGCCAACTATCGATGCGCCTAAAGCTAACCCGATTCTCATTCTTGATTAGAATCATATAGTATTCTCTGGGACTGACGCCGTTGTGGATGAATCCAGTGGGCAGAGGGGGCGATGCCCCCTCCGCCCGCATCCAACGAGGATTTTGTACCTTTGCCAGATCCCGATCCGATGAACCGAGCGCAAGATTAAAGCCGCGTGCATTCCCCTGTAAAGCTTCGTGGTCTGCTCCAAACTTCCGACATCAAGCCAAGGTCTAGGAAGCCGGATCGCAGCGAATTTCTAGCAAAAATCCATCTGGATCATAGAAATAAATTCCGCATCCAGTAGGGCGACTAACAGGCCCGTGGTCAATGGGGACTTGATGTTCTCTGAGTACCTTAACCGCCGCCTCAAACTGGTCTGGGGCAATATCAAAGGCCAGGTGATTAGCGCGGGTAAATTGTTGGGATGGGTCAGGATGAGGGGGGGCTAAATCGGGCTCACTAAAGAGATCCAAAACGGTACCATCAGGCAACTTA
>JACYME010000238.1 GCA_015272155.1 Leptolyngbyaceae cyanobacterium T60_A2020_046 | reverse complement strand
ATATGGCTGCATTTGATTGGAAATAAAGTGAATGTGTTAAATGATTATACCAAATACGCCTCACTAGGCTAGAAATTGCTATAGAAGCGATTAACTCGGAGAAAATGCAGCGGCGAGTCCACAGCAAACGAGAAAAGTTTGACTGGCTGGTGGGCGAGGTCAACGGTGAGGTAATTGGGTATGCTTACTATGGAGCCTATCACATGCGAGCCGCCTATGATCACACCGTGGAAACTAGCATTTACCTCGCTCAACATCAAACCGGAAAGGGTTTTGGAAAAGCCCTATATCAATCCCTAATCGATGCCGCAAAGGAACGGGGATTTCGAGAAATGGTCGGGATGATTGCGTTACCGAATCCCAGCAGTATTGCTCTCCACAAGCGATTTGGGTTTGAGGAAATTGGGCGGCTGAAACGGGTTGGCTATAAGTTTGAGCGTTACTTAGATGTCGGGATCTGGCAGCGATCGCTCAATTCGTCAGGTGTGGCGAAAAGAGAAGCCGAACATCATTAAAAAAGCCTCCTATCTTGCGAGAGGAGGCGGAGGGAGTTGTACAAATACTGGGTACAGTTTGACCACGCGGCCAACCGCGATCGCTAAGCCCTGGGGCGATCGCCCACAATCGCCTTCATCCCCTCCAACGTTGCGGGAATGTTGCGGGGATCCATAAACATGATCTTGCTGCTGTCACTTGCGCCAATTTGCTGGCCCATGTGCAAATAGCTTTGTGCTAAGAGAAACTGTAGCGCTTCCTTCGCCTGGGGATCAGATTGCAACTTGGCAGCGATGATCTGCATCGCTTCAGACGTCGCTTGGGCTTGCAGCACCGCTTCTTGACGCATCGCTTGAGCCTTTAAGACGATCGCTTCCTGCTGAGCCTTGGCATCCAAAATTGCCGCCTTTTGGCGAGCCTCAGCCGCTAAGACCTCAGACTCTGCCCGCCCTCGGGCGCTGTTGACTGCCGCCTCGCGCTCCCCCTCAGAGGTCAAAATTGCGGCTCGCTTGCGGCGTTCTGCCGCCATTTGCAGCTCCATTGAATCTTGTACCGCTTTGGAGGGCACGATATCGCGTAACTCCACGCGGGTCACTTTTACGCCCCAGGGATCCGTCGAGATGTCGAGTTCGCGCAGCAGAGTTTCATTAATTTCTGATCGGGCAGTGAAGGTTTCGTCGAGTTCCAGTTTGCCCATTTCGGAACGAATTTGGGTGAGTACCAAATTCACCATTGCCGACTGAAGATTTTCAACCTTGTAATAGGACTTTTCAAGATCAACGATCCGCCAATAGACCACTGCATCCACGCTAATGGAAACGTTATCTCGGGTAATACAGGATTGTGCAGGGATATCCAAGACCCGCTCACGAATCGTTTGCTTTGTCACCACTTTATCTATCACAGGAGTGACAAAGTTCAAGCCAGGTTTTAGTTTTTTTCCGCTGTATTTTCCTAAGGTTTCAACGAGGGCTTCATCGCTTTGATTCACAATTTTGACCGAGCTGGCTGCTACGGAGCCGCCGAGCACAAGGAGAAACAGAAAAGCGATTGGATTCATTGCGAGTTCCTAAAATTAATCGTGAAATTTGCGACGGTAGGGCAGGGGATGTTGAGTGTATGCTGGCTGACGTTGACCGACCTAGTTCAATCCCCAAAATACTTACGCTGACGGAATTTGCCGCTTAGATTACGCATTTCACGTGGCGGTACTAGCCATTTTGCAGCGCATTTTCGGGGATGACCATGAGGGTGTTGCCTTGACGCCCAACCACAATGACTATTTGGTTAGCCGCGATGACGGTGTTGCGATCTTCACACCGGGCCGGCCAAGAATTCCCTTCGTAGATCACCCGGCCCGTTTCACCGGGCGGAATTGCTGTGAGTGTGCGGGCTTCGGTAGCGTCCGCTAGGGTGTAGGGCGTCCGCTTGGGCACAAATCGCCGCAATCCCCAGACCGTAAAGAAGACCGATGCGACCATCCACACCCCAACTTGAAGGCTGAACTGGGGGACGAAAAGAGCAACGACCGCGGTCAGCAGAGCACTGACGCCAAGGGTCGCCTCAACAAACGCGGTTGGCAAAAACAGCTCCATCAAACAGAGGATGACGCCAATAATGAGCCAAAACAGAGGGAGACTCATCGCGGTATCAAGCATGTAGGACGCATCGTTGCTAGGGTTAGCTTCATCATCTAAAGTTCCATTTCCGTAATCTCCAGGAAGGAGGCCGAGCGATCGCTCGGATATCCACTAGGATTAATCTATCTTTTTGCCCGCTGCCCGCTGGGGGCTAATCAGCTTGTTTTAAGGGTTTTTGACACTCTAACTGCGAGCGGATATGCAAAATCGAGCGAAAGGCTGTCTGGGCAATGCCGAAGCAACTGCGGTGAGGTGTCTTGAACGATCCTCGAAAGCTGGGGTCAGACCTGGGTCTGAGCCGTCCCGCAGCATCCTCTTTGCAAATTAGCGCTGAAGTCGATGATCAGTGTAGAGCGTGTGACCTCTCGGGATATTCCTTATTTGTGGGCGATTGGCCCTGGCTGTGAGTCTATGACCGTTGGGCAGCGCGTGGGCGATCGCTACGAAGTCGTGTCCCCACAAGTTTGGCGAGACACGATCGCAGATCCTGCCCCGGTCATTCCCGACTCTGTGCCCGAAACTGTGCTGCGGTATTTGAAGGCGCATCCCCTGCGGCTGCATATCCCAGGGGTGTATGACGTTGTGCCGCAACGGGGCAAGGCTCCGATTGTGTTGCTGGAGAATGCGCCGATTAACCCGCGATCGGGTAAAGTTTTTCCCCGCTTGATCGATGCCTGGGGGTCAGCCTCGGCGCTGCGGCAACTGTCGTGGTTATGGCAACTGTGGCAACTGTGGCAAAGTTTGCTGCCCTTGGGCACTGCTGGTAGCCTCCTCGACCCTGACATTCTGCGCGTGGAGGGTTGGCGCGTGCGCCTGTGTCAGTTACAGGTAGATGATGTGGCCCTCAGTGATGCAGACTTGGCCGCGTTTTGGCAAAGCCTGATAGCCGGTGCCCAGCCCGCGATCGCAGAGCCGCTGCAACACCTGTGCCAGGCGATCGCGGCAGGTACCTGCGATGCTGAGCAAATCACCGTTGACCTGAACTATTTACTGCTGAAGGAATCGGCCCAGGTGCCGCTCCGGCTGCGGGTGGCGGGGGCCACCAGCCCCGGCCCTCGCCACGATCGCAATGAAGATGCGTGCTATCCCGACGGCGTCGCGCCAGCATCTCCCCTCCCTCGCCTTGCCATTGTGTGCGATGGGGTCGGCGGGCACGAAGCCGGGGAAGTGGCAAGTCAGCGGGTGGTGCGATCGCTGCATTTGCAACTCCAGGGCTTATTGCTCGAATCAGACGGGCAAGAAATCCTTGCCCCTCCGAAAGTCATTGCCCAGCAAATCGAGGCTGCGATTCGTGTTGCCAATGACTTGATTAATCGTCAAAATGACGAGCAAAATCGCAGCGATCGCCAGCGCATGGGCACAACGCTCGTTATGGCGTTGATGGTGCCCCAGCGCATTCAAACTGATCAGGGCTGGCGACAGGCCAACGAACTTTACATTGCCCATGTGGGCGACAGCCGCGCCTACTGGATTACGCCAGACTATTGCCACTTACTCACGGTCGATGATGATCTTGCCGGACGCGAAACCGTTGCAGGACGGCAGTTTTATAGTGCGTTACGCGATCGCCCCGAAGCCGGAGCCCTGACCCAAGCGATCGGCACCCGCAGCGGCGATTACCTTGCCCCCCACGTCCAGCGCTTTGTCATCGACGAAGAAGGGATTCTACTGCTGTGCTCCGATGGCCTCAGCGACAACCAGCGCATTGAAGGGGCTTGGGGCAACTACATCGGCCTCATCACCAAGGACATTATTTCCTTAGATGCTGCTGTCGCCTCGTGGGTCGAACTCGCAAATCAGAAAAATGGACACGACAACGTTGCTGTGGTGCTGATGCACTGTCGTCCTTTGGGTGAAGCGGCCTATCCTAGCGGTGCAGCGGCTCCAGAGGCTGCACCCAACACCGATACCCCCGACACCCCCGACACGGAATTGACCGAAGCATCGCGGGCGCTGCTCTACGACGACCCAGAGGTCGGTGACCCGGCCCGCGAAACGACGACCCAATCGGCTAATGCAACGCCTGTTACTGTACCGATCTGGTGGGTCGCGATCGTGGCCTCTGCAATTTTGTTGGCCGCAGGTTTCATTGGCTGGTGGGGCGCAGGACGACTTGCCCCTCCTGCTGAACCGCCTGCCGAGCCCGAAGCCCCCGCCACACCAGAGTAATTGCGGCACCTGTGGACAGCGTTCTCCAGTTTCAGGAACATCCTGTGCAAAGATAGTAAAGCTGTAACGCCAAGCCTATTGCTAGGACAGCGGCCTAGGGTGGTCGTGGCTGATTTTTAAGATAAGGGTTAAGTGACGTATGAAGGTCGGCGATCGCGTTCGTGTGAAAGAGTCCGTAATCTTCTATCACTATCCACTCCGTCGCAACGAAGCGTTTGATGCAAAGGGGCTTGAGGGGGTAGTCACCCAGGTTGTCACAGAATGGCAAGGTCGCCCTGTCAGTGCCAACTTTCCTGTTCACGTCGAGTTTCCGGTCGAAGGAGCAAAGAAACCCTTCAAGGCTCACCTGCGTGAAGACGAACTAGAGGTGATCTAAACCTTTAGGCGAGTTCAAGGCGAAATTTCGTCACGCTTCCTGAGTGTGTCTAACGCCCAGTCATACGCCCAGTCAGCGTAGCGATGCCAGAAACTCGGCTTAGCGGTTCCGATGCCCCTGAAACCAGCTCAGCAAATTGGGCTCCTGCTGCATCTGCTTGAGTTCTTCTTGGTGCTGCTGGGCGATCGCCACATACCAGCGGCAGTAGTTCTCAAAGGCATGACGATAGGCCACCTCATGGTGAAAGGCTTGGGCAATTTGATGGAGTTCTAGGGCCCCAGTTCGTTCGTGGGCCTGTTGCCACGTCGGATGGATAAACTGCTCAAACTTCAGCATTGAACTATCACGCTCATTACATCAGGGCAGGTTGTGTGCAGGGCCACGGGGGCATGTCCTAAACTCGTTGCCGCGATCGCCCATCCCCGTTTTTCCCAAATCCCCGGAGATGGGCATCAGCATAGCCCATCCCGATTGGGACAAGGCAGATTGAGGAAGCGATCGCGCTTCAGGTTGAGGGCGATCGCAGCCCCCAAGTAGCCAGACCACTCAACAGGCACCCCTGCCGAATCACTCTTTTTGATGGAAAAGGCAAAGATTAATAAGTTCTTACAAAGCTTATTTCCTTGTCATCTTGGCAAATCTATCCAGAGGCAGTGTCAGAAAATCATTGAATCATCGGCATTTTCTGGGAGTTTGAACTCAAGAGTTTAGTTAATGTGTATTAGTCGAATTCTGCATTTTTGGGCAAAGGCACATCCCCCTCGCTCTAGAAAAGGGTGGTAGCCACTTTGTTGGAGCGGCTACAATCGTCAAAGACATATGCCAAGGCCCACGCATGTGCCCCAAACGCAGCGGCATTCGGTATGTGCAATCTGCCCTAACAAATCATCAGCCTGCTTAGCTCGGTTAAAGTTGCAAGTTCATGACATCCTCTCGCACGGGTGACATCGAAGACGGATCGTCCTCACCCTGCCCTAAGGCAAGTCAGATTTTCCGGTGCTAAGCTGATCAGACCTTTTACTTCTGAAGAACCTCTAAGGAGCACGAGGAACGCGGCATGACTCAAGCGAATGAATTGCTCGGTACCATTGAGCCAGAAAGCCATCTTGATATGTTGATTGACGGAGATGGCCCAGCAAAATTTGCAGGCTCAACGGATGAGGACGATGATGCTGCTCCTGTTAAAGAAGGCAGGCAAAAAGCGTCTCGCCGGGGTCAGGCGGCTAAAAAAAAGCATTACACCGAAGATTCCATCCGGCTCTATCTGCAAGAAATTGGCCGCATCCGTCTATTGCGCGCTGAGGAAGAGATTGAACTCGCTCGTAAAATTGCAGACTTGCTAGAGCTGGAGCGGATTCGTGACCAGTTGATGGACAGCCTCCAGCGGGAACCCCACGACGCAGAATGGGCTGAGGCGGTTGATATGCCCCTTCCTGCTTTCCAGAAGCGGCTCCACATTGGTCGCCGCGCCAAAGACAAAATGGTGCAGTCGAACCTGCGTCTGGTGGTATCCATCGCTAAGAAGTATATGAACCGTGGTCTGTCATTCCAAGACCTAATCCAAGAGGGTAGCTTGGGCTTGATTCGTGCAGCGGAGAAGTTTGACCACGAAAAAGGCTACAAGTTTTCGACCTATGCGACTTGGTGGATTCGGCAGGCCATTACTCGCGCGATCGCGGATCAGTCTCGTACCATCCGCCTTCCGGTTCACCTGTACGAAACCATCTCTCGCATCAAGAAGACCACCAAGCTCCTCTCCCAAGAACTTGGCCGCAAGCCGACGGAAGAGGAAATCGCCACCCGCATGGAGATGACCATTGAGAAGCTGCGCTTCATTGCGAAATCGGCTCAGCTTCCCATTTCCCTCGAAACTCCCATTGGCAAGGAAGAAGATTCTCGCTTGGGCGACTTCATTGAGTCCGACGGTGAAACCCCCGAGGATGAAGTGTCCAAGAGCTTGTTGCGGGAAGATTTAGAAGGTGTGCTGGGCACCCTTAGCGCCCGCGAGCGCGATGTACTGCGCCTGCGCTATGGCTTGGATGATGGCCGCATGAAAACGCTGGAAGAAATCGGCCAGATTTTCAACGTGACGCGGGAGCGCATCCGTCAGATTGAGGCTAAAGCACTGCGTAAGCTGCGCCACCCCAACCGGAACAGCATTCTGAAGGAATACATCCGGTAGGCCCACCCGCGCTGTTGCAGAAGGCTGCATCAGAACGGCGGAGTCAATCCAAAAATTAAAAAGCCAGGGCTGCTAAGTTGGCCCTGGCTTTTTTAATATGCCTTTCTATTAGCATTCGTCTCAAGAACACGCTGGGAGGAGGCGCAGGGCAATCAGGTGGAACCCCCCTGCCTTGCCGACACTCCTAGCAATCCTCTCGGTGGTGAAGCGTGGGTCGGTCTGGCCTTGATTAACCTGAGTTCGGGATAAGTCGTCCATTACGCAAGTCCGTCCGATCCGTTGTCAGGGGATTTTCCCTCCTCGGAGGGGGCTCAGGGGTGGGTTTTGCCTCTGGGGTTCACCCATCCCGTCCTGCGGACTCCCCTCCCCAGGAGGGGAAAAGACTGGTTCAATGGCTTAACCCGAACTGACGTTGATTAGCGCCCGCGACGGAAGTTTTGAATTAGGGCCTGTGCGCCGCATTGCGTCCCGTTCAGCGTGAACTGCCACGGCACCAAGCAGTCTGAGGCGAACCGTCGCTCATAGCGGATTGCTGCGCCACAGCCGCCGTCTGCACGCCAGCCATAGCGCTCCTCCTGCAAGTCACGGTTGAGGTAGCACTCGTAGACCTCTTCGTCCGTCACGA
The DNA here is from genome assembly GCA_015272155.1 of Leptolyngbyaceae cyanobacterium T60_A2020_046. Classification (GTDB taxonomy): domain Bacteria; phylum Cyanobacteriota; class Cyanobacteriia; order Phormidesmidales; family Phormidesmidaceae; genus JACYME01. The sequence goes on along the minus strand of JACYME010000238.1, from coordinate 6,114 downwards.
AGGCCACGTTCTCTGCAAAATAGGCAACGACATCGGGGTCTCCGTTAACGGCTCGTGCGTCGCCTTTCAGAAAGTAGTGGAAACCGCCGCCGCCCTCAATTACCCACACCTCAAAGGCCACGTCATCTTGACCTCGACCAATGTAATTGCCCTGGTTAAAGAGTCGCAGTCCTTGCGATCGCAAATAGGCGCGGTAATCAGAGATTGCGGCCCGGCCTGCACTGGGGGCAGTGGCGGGGGGCGTCGTGTTCAACCGCACGGGAGAGATGGGGGCAGAAACGCCGCCACAGAGAGCCGCCAAATCAATCACGCGACCATTCTGATCAACCTGGTAACAGTAGTAATCTGAAGCGATCGCTCGCGTGGATGCTGCGATCGACAACCCTGCGGCCAATAAAACATCCCTGATGCTGATGCCAAAAGCTTTCATCGAGAATCTGACTCCTAAAATTCACGGAACGGTGCGGTGTGAACCCTAGAGTGCCCATCGGATGAGGCCCGATCAACCGGGATTTGGGCCGGGGGTGGGGCCCGCATGGCGCGATCGCCCAATGTTGTGTCAGGGAATGGGGTCGCCTTCCCAGAATGCCCCTATGCAGGGGCACCAACCGCCCGTAGACTGATGGGGTGACTTAGCAAGCTCTTCAAAAAAGGCGGGGACATGCGGATTCTGTTTGTAGCAGCCGAGGCAGCACCCCTGGCGAAAGTGGGTGGCATGGGCGACGTGGTGGGTGCCCTGCCCAAAATCCTGCGCAAGATGGGACACGATGTCCGCATCTTCATGCCCTACTACGGCTTTTTGCCCGACAAAATCGACATTCCTAGCGAGCCTGTGTGGTGGGGCTATGCGATGTTTAACGACTTTGCCGTGTATGAAGCCACCCTGCCCGGCACCGACATTCCCCTCTACCTATTTGGGCATCCCGCCTTTGACCCGCGCAACGTCTATGGCGGCGAAGATGAAGCGTGGCGATTCACCTTTTTTGCCAATGGAGCTGCAGAGTTTGCCTGGAACTTTTGGAAGCCCCAGGTGATTCACTGCCACGACTGGCATACGGGCATGATTCCGGTGTGGATGCACCAAACCTCCGATATTGGTACAGTCTTCACCATCCACAACCTGGCCTATCAGGGGCCGTGGCGCTGGCAGCTTGAGAAAATTACTTGGTGTCCGTGGTATATGCAGGGCCACAACACGATGGCGGCGGCGGTGCAGTTTGCCGATCGCGTCAATACCGTATCGCCCACCTATGCCCAGCAAATTCAGACAGCGGACTATGGCGAAGAACTAGAGGGTTTGCTGTCCTTTATTGGCGGTAAACTCAGCGGCATTTTGAATGGGATTGATCTGGAGTTGTTTGATCCCGAAACCGACACCCAACTGGCAAAACCCTTTAGCGCCGAAACGCTGGAGCGTCGCCGGGCCAATAAGGTGGCACTGCAAGAGGAGTTGGGTCTAGAGGTCAACTCAGAAACCTTCTTGATCGGCATGGTGGGCCGTTTGGTGGAGCAAAAAGGGTTGGACTTGATGCTGCAAATCCTCGATCGCTTCCTGGCCTATACCGATGCGCAGTTTGTGGTGCTGGGAACGGGCGATCGCTACTACGAAAATCAGCTCTGGCAATTGGCCTCCCGTTATCGGGGGCGCATGGCTGTTTACCTGATGTATAGCGATGGCATCGGACGACGCATCTACGGCGGGGCCGATGCCTTTTTGATGCCCTCCCGCTTTGAGCCCTGTGGCATCAGCCAAATGATCGCCATGCGCTATGGCTGCATCCCCATCGTGCGGCGAACGGGCGGGCTGGTGGATACCGTCACCCATCACGACCCCGTGCGCGAGGCGGGCACGGGCTACTGCTTCGATCGCTACGAACCCCTTGACCTCTATACCTGCATGGTGCGCGCCTGGGAAGGCTTCCGGTATAAAGATGCCTGGCGATCGCTTCAAAAACGGGCGATGGCGCAAAACTTTAGCTGGGATAATTCCGCGATCGAGTACGTTAAGCTCTATTCCGACATCCTCGGCGTTGACTACAAAACCCAGCTTTCGGTGTAATGGGGAGCACTCCCCAGAACAATTGACCATGACCTCAACCGCAACCCACCCCCAACTGCTGCGCGGCACCAACCTTTACCTCGTCGGCATGATGGGCGCGGGCAAATCCACCCTCGGCAAATACCTCGCCACCCGCCTTGACTATCGGTTCCTCGACACCGATAGCCTGATCGAGCACTCCGCCGGGCAAACCATCCCCAACCTCTTTCGCCACGGCGGCGAAGCTGAGTTTCGCGCCCTAGAAACCCAAGTGCTCGAACAGGTCGCCACCTTTCCGCGATTAGTCGTCGCGACGGGCGGCGGCATTGTCCTCAACGCCCAAAACTGGGGCATTATGCGCGGCAGCGGCATCATCGTGTGGCTAGATGCGCCCCTTAGCGAAATTCAGCACCGGTTAGCACAGGACCCCACCCCACGACCCCTGTTGCAGCGACCCGACTGGCCCCAGCACCTCGCCACCCTGATGGATCAACGGCGCGATCGCTACGCCGAAGCCGACCTGCGCCTCGCCATTCACTCCAGCGAACCCACCGACGATATTGCCCAGCGCCTGCTCGCCCAACTTGAAGAAAACGTGCGCCCCATTCCTACCGTCCCCAGCGACATCAACGACTGATACACTACGGAAGCTGGCGCGTTATTGCCCTATCGCCCAATCTCGTCCCTGTACGATGGCCGACCTAAACCTAGCAACTGACCCAAATTCCGATAGCGATGCGACCCGCGTCCGCATTCTCAGCGAAGCCCTGCCCTACATCCAAAAATTTCGCGGGCGCACCGTCGTCGTGAAATACGGCGGTGCCGCCATGAAAGACGGCTTCCTCAAAGCCGACGTGATCCGCGACATCGTGTTCATGGCCTGCGTCGGCATTCGTCCCGTGGTCGTACATGGGGGTGGCCCCGAGATCAACCTCTGGCTTGAAAAGCTCGGCATTGAGCCCCAGTTTTGCGACGGTCTGCGCGTTACCGATGGCCCCACGATGGATGTGGTGGAAATGGTGCTGGTGGGGCGGGTTAATAAGGAACTGGTGACGTTGATCAATCAGGCTGGGGGCTCGGCGGTGGGCCTGTGTGGCAAAGACGGGGATCTCATCATTGCTCGCCCCCAGGACAACAAAGCCGTGGGGTTTGTGGGGGAGGTTGGCCACATCAATGCGGGCCTGGTGAAATCGTTGGTTGATTCTGGCTACATTCCCATCATTTCCAGCGTAGCGTCCGATGATACCGGGCAGGCATACAACATCAATGCCGACACCGTGGCGGGGGAACTCGCGGCGGCGCTGAATGCGGAAAAGTTGATTTTGCTGACGGATACACCGGGCATTTTGCAGGACTACAAAAATCCTGACACGCTGATCCCCAAACTGGATATTCAGCAGGCCCGACAGCTCATTACCGAGGGGGTCGTAGCGGGCGGCATGATTCCCAAGGTGCAGTGCTGTGTGCGATCGCTGGCCCAAGGGGTTCGCGCTGCCCACATTCTCGACGGGCGGGTGCGCCATGCTCTGCTGCTCGAAATCTTTACCGATCGCGGCATCGGCTCCATGCTGGTGGCCTCAGACCTGGGAAAATAGAGGCGTACGGGGCGCGATCGCGGTTCTCGCTGACCCCACCCTAACCTACCACCACACACGCCCAACCATGCGAACCCTGTATTTCTTGGTGCCGGGCACCAGGGGCAAGTTTGCCTGCGGTGGCCTGTTTGCAGAACTGAAGACCCAGCGCTTGGCCCAGTCCATTTGTGAAGCAGCGGTGGTCACCTATCGGCAGCGCGAGCCTGAGACGCTGTTTTTGGATGACGTGCTGCGATCGACCGCCGCTCAACAAGCGATTTTTGTGGTGAGTTGGGGATTTCATGTGCCCAAGCTGGTTGCGCGACTCAAGGGTCATGCTGTGCTCTATCATGCCCACAGCGCGGGCTATGGCTTTCGGCTGCCGCCCTCGGTGCCGATTGTGGCAGTGAGCCGCAACACCATGAGCTATTGGGGACACCACGCCCCAAACGCACCAATTTATTACTTGCCCAACTGGATTTCGCCGGAGTTTACGAACCATCATCGCGATCGCGAGATTGATGTCCTCATCCAGACGCGCAAGTCCTCAGAATATGTGCTGAAACAGCTCATTCCCGCATTGCAATCCCGCTGTAATGTCGTGTTGCTAGACTATTTTGTTGAAGATATTGCCGGATTATTTAACCGTGCCAAGGTGTATCTTTATGACTCAGCAGAGTATTGGCAGCAGCGCGGCATCACCGAAGGGTTTGGGCTGCCGCCACTAGAGGCGATGGCCTGCGGATGCCAGGTCTTTTCGAGCCTAAATCACGCTCTTTCTGATTACCTCGATCCTGGGTTTAACTGTCAGAAAATCGGCGTCTATTCGACCGAGTATGATGTCCAGAGAATTCTAGAAGCCGTGAAAAATCCTGACCCAGTTCAGCTTCCGGAGGAGTGTTTCGACGCCTATCGCGAGGCAAAAATCATCGAGCGATTTCGGCACATTTTAGCTGATGTCAATCACTTCTTTGATTACGCGATCGCGCATCCCGCAGATGTCCCAGACTTTTCATCCCTGCGGATGGCGCGGCTGCGCCTCCAGGGGTTTTGGGCAAAGCTCCAGAAAAAGCTCCAGCGGTAACCTGCCGTAGGTTCACAATACTTGGGCAAAACTTAGGTGGAGGTTGTTGCGATCGCAGCAGTCACCTCTGCTTCGTCTTGTATCTGATGGATAGGAATGCGGATGATAAATTCAGTGCCCTCCCCCGGCTCAGATTTGCACTCAAGCTGACCACCGTGAATCTCGGTTACGATTTGATGGCTAATGGACATCCCCAATCCAGTGCCCACGCCCACAGGTTTTGTGGTGTAAAAAGGCTCAAATATGCGATCGCGCGTTTCAGCATCCATGCCAATTCCGGTGTCTGCGATCGCGATTTCAACCTGGCCGTTTTCCACACAACGGGTCCGCAGGGTAATTTCCAAAGGAACCTGCGATCGCGCATCTCCCGAATTAGCATAACGTTCATCAATAGCATCAATGGCATTCGCCAAAATGTTCATCACCACCTGGTTCAACTGTCCAGGGAAGCAATCCACCTGGGGCAAATCGCCATAATCGCGAGTGATGGTAATGGTGGGGCGATTCGGTTTCGCCTTCAAGCGATGCTGCAAGATCATCAGCGAACTCTCAATTCCATCGTGGATGTCGGCGGGTTTATAAGCCGCCTCATCCAAGCGGGAAAAACTTCGCAGAGACAGCACAATTTGACGAATGCGTTCAGTACCAACCTGCATCGAATCCAGCATTTTGCCGAGATCGGCTTGTAAGAAGTCCAGATCTAAATCTTCTGAATCTGCCTCAATTTCCGCGATCGCATCTGGATGACGCTGACGCACGACTTCAATCACGTCAATTACCTCGTCTACATAGTCTTTGACATGCTTGAGGTTGCCATGGATAAAGTTAACCGGATTATTAATTTCATGGGCCACCCCAGCCACAAGTTGTCCAAGACTTGACATTTTCTCCGTTTGGACTAGCTGCATTTGCTGTTGGTTGAGCTGTTGCAACGCAGTCTCTAGTTCGCGATTTTTCTGCCCCAGTTGAGTGAAGAGGTGATTCACCTGATGAATCAGTTGATTGAGGGACTGAGCCAATATGCCAACCTCGTCTTCCCCATAGACTAGGGCCTGAAGGTCAAAGTTCTTCTCATCCGTAACACGACGAGCCACCGTGGTAACTGCAGATGTGAAACAACTGAATATCAATGCTTTGAGGCACTTGTGTCAGGCAGTCAGGCTGCCTACAGTGGTTCCTGATCCCATAAGGTACAGCGTAATCTCTGAACGCCTTGCTAATCAGCAGTCTCAGATCTGAATTTGCACCTCATCCAGCGGGGGATCGCTGTATTGTCCAAGGGGTAACGCGCTGTGGATTTCTCTTCTAAAAGGAATTTTGCGTTCCTATGCTGGGGGCAGAGCGCTATGGCTGCCGTACACTATCATCACAGAACATTCAGTAGGCGAAGTTTAGGAGCGATCGCAGTCGCCGTGTTA
>JACYME010000137.1 GCA_015272155.1 Leptolyngbyaceae cyanobacterium T60_A2020_046 | reverse complement strand
AGTGGCTAACGGCTCAGCCGTTGCGCTTCAACATAAGGATTCAAATTTATACATAATTGGGATTCATATCCCTCAATCAACGTGAGGATAAGGCGGGCTAAACCAGGCGTTGCCTGAGTGAATTTACGGATATCACAGCGTGCCAAGCCATGCTTCTCGTGGCGTTTATCCTTTCCGTTGCGATCGCGATCTGCCCAGTGGGGCAAAAAATTTTGCGGCCCAATTATCAGAGCATCTTTGATGCCTTGCCGACGTGATGCGTTTTCTGCCCTAAACTCCGCTTTGCAACGAGTGGTTGAGCTACAGCCAATCGGTTTCTGATGGGGTGCCAGGCTGGGGCCAACTGGTGTTGGGGTTGTCGAGATACGCCGAAGCTGGGGGCTGGGCCTCTTCTACCCAAATTTGGGTGCGCACAGGGCCATAGTGCTGTCGCAGGGCCGCTTCGACCCGTTCGCCAACGAGATGGGCAACGGATAGGAATTCGGGATGAATGGCCAGGTGCAGCTCAACCCAAACCTGGCGACCCACGAGGCCGCGCGATCGGATGCGCATACACCGGGTGACGCCTTCCACTTGGGTGGCGATGTGAGCGATCGCTTCGGGGGCGATCGCCATGGGCCGCACCAAGGTCGGCAACTGGTCGCCCAGTACACGCCACAGGCTGCGGGTCGCAAACCCCAACAACACCAGCGCCAAGCAAGGATCTACCCAGCGCTGGTTTTGCCAAATCGCAACTAGCCCGGCCAAGGTCACGCCCGAGAGCCAGGCATCCTGCAACCCATGACGGGTGTGGAGGGTGAGCGCCAGACTGCCCAAGCTGCGGCTGCGATAGTGGCCATAGAGCACGCTAACCAGGCAGACCATCATGGCGATGGCGATCAGATAAATCATGGGGCGATCAATTTCGACCAGTAGTGCCCCTTCACCGCGAAACAGGCCCATCCAGGCTTGTTGGGCGATCGCGACCACTAAGCTCAGCCCGGTGAACCCCAACACAGCGACGACGAGCAGCGTGGTGACCACCTCAGCGCGCCCATGCCCCAAAACCTCGCGGCCTAGGGTGCGCTGGGGCGACGCAACGGCGACGAGGGCCAACCCCGTGCTGAGGGCATCAATTGCAGTGTGGAGGGCTTCGGCCAATAACAGAAGCGATTGATGGGTCCACCCGGCGATCGCCTCAATGCCCAAAACCAGCAGCGTGACCCAGAGCAGGGTGAGCAGCAGGCGATAGCTCAGTCGTCGGTGACGGGCCGAAGCAGACATGGGGTGGGCAACAATTGGTGAAAAACAATTGGTGAAAAACAATCGGTGAAAAACGATCCAGACGATCCCAAGGGTTGGGGCACGAACAACAGGCCACACGCGATCGCGGATTAGCCCGGCCTGAAACAATCTGGTTTCTGTCAGTGATGCGATCGCGCCGAGATACTGATAGCGTCATTAATGGCGTGACTTTAACACGAAGCGCCCCAAACGGCTCGACTTTGTACCCACACAACCCGATGACTCAGATTCGACTGCTGGTGTTGGATATTGACGGCACGATCGCGGGCCAATCAAATCAAGTTTCTGAGGGGGTTCGACAGGCGATCGCCGCTGCCCAGGCAAACGGAATTGCCGTCGCGATCGCCACCGGGCGCATGTATCAGTCGGCAGTGCGGTTTCACCAGGCCGTTCAATCCACCTTGCCGCTCATGGCCTACCAAGGCGCATGGATCCAAGACCCCATCACCCAAACGCGCTATCGCCACACACCGCTGCCCCGCGCCGCCGCGCTGTCACTCCTGGCTGCCTTGGCGGATCTCGAAGCCCAAGCGCGCCTGTCCGTTCATTTGTATATTGATGATGCCTTGCACGTCCGCGACATTTTGCCCGAGACGACAGACTATGCCACGCGATCGGGGGTTGACCCGGTGGCCGTCGGTAGCCTCGCCCCGTTTTTAGAGCAAAATACCCGCCTCGAAACGACGAAGCTACTGGCCCTTAGCCCCGACCCCGAGATCGTTGCAAATCTCTTGGCCCAACTGCGCCAGCGCTATGCGCCGGAGGATCTGTATCTGACGCAATCGGTCTCCACCTTTTTTGAGGCAACCCATCCCCTCGCGAATAAGGGCAGCGCCGTCCAGTTTGTGGCCGAAACTCTGATGGGGCTCACCGCCGACCAAGTGATGACCATTGGGGATAATTTCAATGACTGGGAAATGTTGCGCTATGCCGGAATTGGGGTCGCAATGGGGGATGCCCCAGAGGCTGTGAAGGCGATCGCGGATTGGGTCGCGCCGAGCGTTGAGGAAGACGGCGTGGCAATCGCGATTCAAGAATTTTTGCTTGCGGCTTAGCTGCCTAGCCGACCCCACACAATTGCCTAAAGCCGATGGGCCACACCCTTGTGCAACCCATTCACCCAAAGACCTTGATCGATGGGATGCCCTGAGGAGGTGCAGCGCGATCGCCTACACCGTCATGATGTCCTTTTCCTTCTCCTCAAGGGCTTTATCAACCAGGGCTGTATACTTATCCGTCAGTTTTTGCACCTGATCTTGCAAATCCCGCGACTCGTCTTCCGAGATTTCGCTATCTTTCTCTTTCTTGCGAATGAAGTCAATGCCATCCCGGCGGATATTGCGCACCGAGACGCGGCCTTCTTCCGCATACTTAGACGCCACCTTCACAAATTCCTTACGACGCTCGCTAGTGAGCGGTGGAATATTGAGGCGAATCAGCTTGCCATCATTATTCGGTGTTAGCCCAATGTCTGACAATGAAATCGCCTTCTCAATGTTTGACAATGCGCCCGGATCAAAGGGCTGAATCATGAGGGTGCTGGCATCCGGCACGCTAATATTTGCCAAGGTTTTGAGCGGCGTGGGCGTGCCGTAATAATCCACCATCACCTTATCCAGCAGGGACGAATTGGCTCGCCCGGTGCGAATGGTGTTAAAGGCGCGCTGAGTGGCCTCTACGGCCTTTTGCATGGCCTGTTCGATGTCACTTAGGTCAGCTAACTTCACAGGACTCTCCCACAATTGTGCCAATCGACTCGCCCATCACGGCTCGCCGGATGTTGCCCGGCACCGATAAATCAAAAACCATGATGGGGATGTTGTTATCTTTACACAGCGCGATCGCAGTGCCATCCATCACCCGGAGGTCATGGGTCAACACGTGGCCGTAGGTCAAACTGGTGAACCGCTTGGCATCTGGATTGACCTTGGGATCAGAATCATACACCCCATCCACCTGGGTGCCCTTGATCACCACATCGGCGTTGATTTCTGCGGCCCGTAGTGCGGCAGTCGTATCCGTTGTAAAGAACGGGTTGCCAGACCCAGCCCCAAAAATGACGACTCGATTTTTCTCAAGGTGACGAATGGCGCGGCGGCGAATATAGGGTTCAGCAACTTCCTGCATGGAAATGGCGGTTTGAACCCGCGTCGGCACCCCGACCTGCTCTAGGGCGTCTTGTAGGGTCATGGCGTTCATGACCGTCGCCAACATGCCGATGTAGTCTGCGGTGGCGCGATCCATCCCGGCGGCGGCCCCTTTGATCCCGCGAAAGATGTTGCCGCCCCCGACCACGATCGCGATCTGAACACCCTGACTGACGACCTCGGCGACTTCTTGAGCGATGGACTGTACCACGGTTGGGTCAATCCCGTAGGCCATGTCGCCCATCAACGCTTCACCGCTGAGTTTTAGCAAGACCCGTGTATAGGTGTTCCCCATTAACTGTTTTGGCTTACTTGCCCAGGATGTTCCTTTACATCTAACCATATTCGCCCCCCAAGTTATCCCGATGGGGAGAACAGAGCTGGGTTCTGGGAAAGCGCGATCGCTCCCACCGCAGATCCACATTGCTTTGGCCCAGGTTTCGCCTGAGCGATCACCCCAACGTCCTGCCCCATAACATCCCCAGTCGCTATCCCTGCACAGCAGTCCGTTTCCTAGGTCAACAAATCCACAAAATCTGACCCGATGAGTCGCGCCGCAGACCCGAGCTTGACGACTAAAATGGTCTCTGTCGCTACAAATTTTGTCATTTATTGCACGTGAACTCCGATGAGTAACCAGCCCAGTCCAGACCGCATCTTGATCTTTGACACCACCCTGCGCGACGGCGAACAATCCCCCGGCGCAACCCTAAACGTGGATGAGAAGCTAACGATCGCGCGGCAACTGGCACGACTGGGCGTGGACATCATCGAGGCAGGCTTTCCCTTTGCAAGCCCTGGCGACTTTGAAGCGGTGAACAAAATTGCCGCTCAGGTCGGCACCGAAGACGGCCCTGTGATTTGTGGCCTTGCCCGCGCCACCAAGCAAGACATCGAAGCCGCTGGACGGGCGATCGCCCCTGCTGCCAGGGGACGCATTCACACCTTCATCGCCACCTCCGACATCCACATGCAGTACAAGCTGCGCAAGAGCCGCGAAGAGGTGTTGGCCATCACGCCAGACATGGTGGCCTACGCCAAAACCTTCACAAATGATGTAGAATTCTCCCCCGAGGATGCGGGGCGATCGGATCCTGAGTTTCTCTACCAGGTGTTGGAAGCCGCGATCGCAGCCGGAGCCACCACCGTCAACATCCCCGACACCGTCGGCTACCTCACCCCGACAGAGTTTGGCACCTTGATTCGCGGCATTAAAGAAAACGTGCCCAACATCGACCAGGCCATCATTTCTGTCCACGGGCACAACGACCTGGGCTTGGCCGTGGCAAACTTCCTCGAAGCTGTGAAGGCCGGGGCGCGCCAGTTGGAATGCACCATCAACGGCATTGGCGAACGGGCGGGCAACGCAGCACTGGAAGAACTGGTGATGGCAATGCACGTCCGCCGCAGTTTCTATAATCCGTTCCTGGGACGTCCGCCGGAGTCTGAAGCACCCCTGACCAATATCAACACCAAGGAAATCTACAAAACCTCGCGTCTGGTGTCGAACCTGACGGGCATGTTTGTGCAGCCCAACAAGGCGATCGTTGGGGCCAACGCCTTTGCCCACGAGTCCGGCATTCACCAAGACGGCGTGCTGAAAAACCGCCTCACCTACGAGATCATGGATGCCCAATCCATTGGTCTGACGGACAACCAAATCGTCCTCGGCAAGCACTCTGGGCGCAATGCCTTCCGCACCCGCCTCAAGGAACTGGGGCACGAACTGGCGGATCAGGATTTGAATCGTGCCTTTTTGCGCTTCAAGGATCTGGCGGATAAGAAGAAGGTGGTGTCTGATTGGGACATTCTGGCGATCGTCAATGACGAAACCCAGCAGTCGCCTGATCACTTCCATTTGGAACTGGTGCAGGTGTCCTGTGGCGACCACGCCAGCCCCACGGCAACCGTCACCCTGCGGATGCCGGATGGCAAGGAACTGAGCGATGCCGCGATCGGCACTGGTCCCGTGGATGCGGTCTACAAAGCTGTAAACCGGGTGGTAAATAGCGTGGTGGATATTCCTAATGAGCTAATCGAGTTTTCGGTGCAGTCTGTCACGGCAGGAATTGACGCGATCGGGGAAGTCACTATCCGCATTCGCCACGAAGACCAGGTCTTCTCCGGCCATGCCGCCAACACAGATATTGTGGTCGCCTCTACCCAGGCATACCTAAACGCCTTGAACCGCCTATACACCGCATTGCAAGGGGGCAAGGTCATCCATCCCCAAAAGGATAAACTCGAAGCCGCCGCCGCTCGCGTGTAACGACCTCGACCTCCTCTGCATCGTCGGCACACCCGTCGCTAGCCCAGTACGGGCAACGGTGCCCACAAATTAGCGAACGCTGTAATGTACCAAAGCGCGCCCTTGGCTGTCCCAAGGGCGCGCTTGTTTTAACAATTCAAATGCAGTGGACTTGATATAACCTGATCACCCAATCTGCACGCTTCAACACCGCCGGACGATGGGAAACAACGAGACAAGTTGGAACAGGATTGATCGGGTGGAGAGGTGGCGGGGATGTCGTGCCCTTACCGACTGGGTGGCGCGATCGCGGGTCTTCAAATAGTCTTTCCCATAGCTGCTGTTCAGTTTCGACATCTAGGGCACTGGAGAGATCGTCGAATACCAAGAGTTGGGGCTGTCGCAGCAACATTCGGACAGCAGCAGCCCGCTGTTTCTGTCCGCCCGATAACCGAAACCCTCGGGTGCCAACCCGGGTATCGAAGCCATTGGGCAGCAGGGCTAAATCTTGATCCAAAACCGCCGTCGCGATCGCGCGTGGCATCTGGGCATCATTGCCAGCATCTTCTTGCCCAAGCAACAGATTGTCCCGCAGTGAAGCACTGACCTTTTAACCTTGTGCACCAGTCAGGGGCAACTCGGTCAAATGCTAGAAGCCCATGATGAGAATTGAACTCATGACCTCACCCTTACCAAGGGTGTGCTCTACCGCTGAGCTACATGGGCGTTAATCGTGGTGGGCCGGGCTGGATTCGAACCAGCGTAGGCGTAGCCAGCGGATTTACAGTCCGCCCCCATTAACCACTCGGGCACCGACCCGCCATCCACGATTGCTAATCGTAGCATGAGTTTGGCCTTTCCCTGAACGATTCTGAAGAAAATCGGGTGAGGGTTGGGCGCTCGGCCACGGCCTTCTATTTTACACCGGAGTGGCAGGGGGTTGGGCAGTTTCCACGGTGGTTTTTCTCACCTTGCGCCGCAGCCGAGCCTTGCGCGACCACGGCGGGCTATGGAGCAGGGTATAGAAGCAGGGAATGATGAACAGGGTGAGCAGGGTTGCCAAGGAAAGCCCCGAGAACACCACTACGCCCATGGGCTGCAAAAACTCGGAGCCTTCCCCAATGCCCAAGGCCAGGGGCAGCAGACCGAGGACGGTGGTGACGGTGGTCATCAAAATCGGGCGCAGGCGCTCGGGGGCAGCCATGAGGATGGCTTCAGCGCGATCGCCCTGGCCGCGATCGTAATACTCGTTCGCCAGTTCCACCAAAATGATGGCGTTGTTGACCACGATGCCAACCAGCAGCACGGCTCCAACAATCACCGTTGCGCCAACGGCGGTCTGGGTGACGAAGAGGCCCAAAATTCCGCCTGCCAAGGCTAAGGGCAGCGTCAACATAATCACCAGCGGGTCAATCAACGAGTTGTATTGCACCGCCATGACGGTGAACACTAGGAACGCTGCCAAACCGCTGAGGGTAATCAGCGATCGCTGGACTTGGCTGTTGCTCTCCGCTGCAAAGCTGGGCAGGCGCGTGACACCCTGGGGCAGCGTGAGGCCCGCCATAATGCGATCAACTTCGGCCAATGCCTCACCCAGGTTGGCCCCCTCCGCGAGCCGGCCTTCGATGATGAAAACCTGGCGCTGGTTAATGCGTTGGATTTCGCCGGGGGCTTGCCCACTTCGATGGTGGCGACATCGCGCAGACGCACCAACTGCCCGCCAGCGGTAAACACGGGAACCTGGGTCAGGGTGTCAACGTCATCGCGGCCAACCCGGCCCCTGTCAACCCTGCCGAGGCCACATTTTGAATCGAGTTGCGAATAAAGACCGACTCATCCAGCGTCGCATTCAAAATCAAATCTTCGGGAAAAACGCCGCTCTGGCGGCGTTCCTCTAGGCGACGCTTGACCCCATCCACCACCGCAATCGTGTTGGCTTCCGGCTGCTTTTGCACACTCACCTTCACCGCAGGCTGACCGTTCAGCGTGACAAACACTCGCTGTTCTTCTGTGCCGTCAATCACCTCGGCAAAGTCGCGCAGGTAGACTTGGCGCGGGCGTGTGCCATCGCCCACCTCAAACATCAGATTCCGAATTTCCTCGGCGCTCTGAAACTTTCCAGTGATGCGGGTTAGGGGCTCTGCCTCTTGGCCCTGGATGCGCCCGCCGGAGGTGTCTTGATTCCGCTCATCAAGGGCGCTGATCACCTGATTGAGCCCCAGGCCAAACGCCTGGAGCCGACGGGGATCAAGATTGACCTGAATCTCTTCTTGTACGCCGCCGGAGACATCCACACTGGCGACGCCGTCCACCGTGTTCAGCTCGCGCACCAGTTCCTGGTCGGCAAAGACGCGCAGGTCAACCCCTTGCAGCGTCGAGGAGGTCAACGCCATTTCGTAGACGGGCAACTGAGACGGGTCAAACTTAAACAAACGCGGCTGGCCAACGGTGTCGGGCAGGCTGCTGCGGGCGCGGTTGAGGGTGACGGTGGCATCGTTGAGGGCTGGATCGATATTCCCCCCCCGGACGGAAGTACAAGTCCAAATGGATGACATGACCACAGAAGGTGAGACAGCACGGACAATGGCATCGCTTTGGCCCGGTACACTCACCTCGCGGAAAGCTACGCAGCCCGCTGTTCCCTTCAGGAATCTACAGACCGTTGATGCTCGTACCCAACCCCAGCCCTGCCCAAAAAACTGATGTACCGCCAGATCGTAATCGACGATTCCGAAAAAGGTTAAAGAATGTAAAAGATTGAATTTCTCTTAGGTATACCAGCTTATTCCTCGAACCGCCTAGGCCAAAAGGCAGAAGGTGTCCTCAAAATTGGCCCACGGCCAAGGGCACCGCCGTCCCATCGAAAGCCGCGAAATATCCGCTTTTTTTGAGGTCTAGCGCAAGGGCGATCGCGCAACTACCGCCCCACTCAACCCATGAATCTCTGAACAGCTCTGCTATCCCGGCGATCGCCGGAGGTTTCCACGGCGCGGTCATCATTTCCCCAAAGGCCACAGTTTTCTTGGAACTGCGGCGATGCAAGGAAAACGCAACCGGATGTTCAGCGCGTCAGGAGATGGTGAGTTTTTCAGCGCGAATCGATTTATCCAGCAGGGTGATGGGGTGCAAAAGCGGCAACGCCCTGCCCTGCTGTTGCAGATGCCGTTGGATCTGGAGCGAACAGCCGGGATTCGAGGAAGCAATCAGTTCCGCCCCGGTGTTGACCAAGTTTTTGACCTTCATCTGCCCCAATTCTTCCGCCACCTCGGGCTGGAGCATGTTGTACACGCCTGCGCTACCGCAGCACAGCGCCGCGTCAATGGGGTCACGCACCTGCACCTTGGGGATTTGACGCAGCAGTTGGCGGGGTTGCAGGCTGATCTTTTGGCCGTGGATTAGGTGGCAGGCATCTTGGTACACCACGGTGAGGGGGCGATCGCTGAGGGGATGCAGCGGTGCGGTGAGCCCCACCTGGGCGAGAAATTCCTGCACGTCGCGCACCTGGGCAGAAAAGGCGATTGCGCGATCGCGATAGTCCGGGTCATCCTGCAAAATGTGGCCATACTCCTTCAGGGTGTGGCCACAGCCCGCCGCATTGATAATCACGTAGTCCACGCCAGTATCCGCAAAGGCGTCGATCATCTGGCGAGCCAGCGCAGCAGCCTGGGCTGATTCTCCTTGGTGGGCGGGCAGGGCCGCACAACAGCCCTGACTGCGGGGAATCACCACTTCGCAGCCGTTGGCCGACAACACCCGCGCCGTGGCTTCATTCACCCCAGAAAAAAAGACGCGCTGCACACAGCCCAGCACCATGCCGACGCGGTAGCGCCGTTCCCCTTGGGCGGGCACCACCTCCGGCAAATTGTCTTGAAAACATTGGGGCGTCACTGGCGGCAGCAGCGACTCCATCGCCCCCAGGTTAGGAGACAGGCGCTTGAGCAGCCCGGTGCGGGCCATGAGCTGGGGCAGGCGCAACCCCTGATAGAGGGCGAGGGGAGCTAGGAGCAGCCGCAGGCGATCGGGGTAGGGAAACAGGGAGAAAATCAGCCTGCGGAGAAGATTTTCGGGCAGCGATCGCGCATGATTGCGCGCGATTTGGGGCCGCACCGCCGCGATTAGCTGGTCGTATTGCACCCCCGAGGGGCAGGCCGTGGTGCAGGCCAGACAGCCCAGGCAACTATCAAAATGCTGCACCGCCGTCGGCGACAGAGGCACGTCCCCTTTGTTGATGGCATCCATTAAATAGATGCGCCCCCGGGGAGAGTCCGTTTCTTTGCCGATGACGCGATAGCTGGGGCAGGTGGTCAGGCAAAACCCGCAGTGGACGCAGGCATCAATCAAGGATTGTTGGGGCGGATGCTGGCCGTCAAAGCCAGAAAATTCGGCACATTGCGGCGCAGCGGGAGAAGAATCTGAAGGGTTTGCCGTCTGCATGGGCTGCTGTCGTCACCAGTGATATCGCTATTTCCCAGGGTATCGCGGGGACTGGATGCAGCGGCGATCGCCCGTTAATCCTCACCATTGGCACAGCCATCGGGATGGCCTCAGTTGGAGTCACCCCCCGCGGGAGCCACCTGGGGCAAAATCACGCCACTGCCGAGGGCTTGGGCCGAGGAGGGCGGAATTCCTTCCAAGACTACCAGCGACTCCATCACCGTTTTCACCAGCGGCGCAGACACGGTAGAGCCATAGGGGTTGTCGCCCGAGGGTTCGTCGATCACCGCCAACACCACAAAGCGGGGAGCCTCCACGGGCACAACGCCCACAAAGCTGGTGATGCGGCCATTTCCATACACCCCAGCCTCCGTTACCTTTTGGGCAGTACCGGTTTTGCCCGCTACGCGATAGCCAGGAATTTGAGCCGCTTTGCCGGTACCCGTTTCCACCACCGCTTCCATCATTTTGAGCACAGCATTGGCTGCTTCGGGCGAAAAGACCTGGCGCGGGGCGGGGCGCAGGGGTTGCCACTTGAGGGTGCCGTCGTCATCCACCACGCCTCGGACGACGTGCGGCGTGACGAGTTTGCCCCCATTCGCGATCGCCGCTTGGAGTTGCAGCAGCTTGATCGGCGTCATCGCAATCCCCTGTCCAAAGGCGGTGGTGGCCACCTCCACCGTGCTGTTGACAAACTGTTCCCGATCTTTCAGCGGGGCGACATTTTCGGCAGGCAGGTCGATGGCGGTGGGTTCATCAATGCCGAGTTTTTCCAGCCATGCATAAAACTCGGTGGCGGGCATTTGGTTCATGATGCGCACCATGCCGACGTTGCTGGAATATTTGAGCACGTCGGTAATCGTCAGGGTGCCTTGGCGTCCCGTCGCTTCGTAGTCAGAGTTTTGAATCGTCCACGGGCCGATGGTGATGCGTCCGTCGTCGTAGACCGTGTCGTCGGGGTCGATCGCGCCCGCATCAAGGGCGATCGCGATGTTAATCGGCTTCAGGGTCGAGCCCGGTTCGTAGAGATCCGTCAGCGCCCAGTTTTTGAGCCAGTCCAGATTGGCGTCAAAGTAGCGGTTGGGGTCAAAGGTGGGTTCCACCGCCAGGGCATGAATCGCGCCCGAGTTGACCTCCATCACCATCACCGTGCCACGTTTTGCACCGTGCTCGCGCAGGGTTTTGCGCAGGGCTTCTTGGGCAACCCGCTGGAGCCGACCATCGACGGTGAGTTGCAGGGGATCGGCCTGGTTGGTTATCAGTTCAGCAATGGGAATGGTGGCGCTGCCAAAGCTGCGGGCTACCGCAGAATGGGGCAAGCTGAGGCGATTTTTGAAGGCGACTTCGAGGCCAGTTTGGGCCTCGCCATCCAAATTCACAAAGCCCACGATCTGGGAAAACAAGTCCTGCTGGGGATAAAAGCGCTGCTGCTCGGGGATCAGTTCCAACCCGTTGAGGCGCAGTTGACGCACCCGCCGCGCGGTGTCCTCTGAAATGCCATCCAGCAGGCGAACGCCGCTGGGCTGTTGTTTGAGCTGGGTGGCAAGTTGTTCAGGGGGCACATCCAACAGGGGGCTGAGGGTGCTGGCGATTACCCCGATGGGCTGCTGAAACAGCATGGGATGGCCGTAGAGGGTGTACACGATGCGATCGGCGGCGAGGAGCATACCGTTGCTATCGACAATGGGGCGGCGGGCGATCGCAGGGCGTTGGGGACGGGCCTGTTGCTGGCTCGCGATGGAATGCAGGGTGGAACCTTCGAGGACTTGCAGATGGGCCAGTCGCCCGAGCAAAAGCAGGGCCGCCACCATCAACGCACCCCAGACAATGAGGACGCGGCGACGAGGAGACACAACGACCCGTCGCTGCTTTTGCCGGGGTGGGGGTGAAAACTGGGCGGGTGATCGTCGTCTTCGAGGCGGAAAGAGCGTTGCCATAAATTCCAGGGCCGAGGAAACCACTGTTGCGCAAGCCTGGCTGCAAAAACCTTAATAGCCCATCGGGAAGGGGGGACGATACACGGTGGGCGGGGGCGAACTGGACTCAGCATCGACCGCGCGATCGCCCGTCGATACCGGCTCTACCTCTAGGAAAATCACATTCTGGGGTTGGACAGTGGTGGCTCCTTCTGCCGCGATCGCCTGCTCAGCGAGGTGATGCTGGAAGACCGCGCTGGCATTGGTGAGCTGCTGCTGCTGCTCTTGCAGGGCGCTGAGGGTTGCTGTGGCCTGCGACAGTTGGCGCTGCGTGTGAACCGTCATGCCATAGGCCGCGATCGCCGTCACACACAGCACCCCAGTCATCAGCCCAGAGGCGTGCTGCACCAGCAACAACCCCTTGAGCCATAGCGGCAGGGGCGATCGCGGCAGTACCTGCACCGAGGCCCGGGGCGATCGGCGTTGCCCGCCAGAGGGCATTGCCCGTAAAGGCCGCGACGCGACCGTCGAGCGGTGCGGTTGAGGGAAAACATCCTCAGTTCTGAGGGCAGCGGGCATAGATTCACTCCTGGGAACTGCGATCGCAGCAGCGGTATCCGTAGGGCTCAAGCTGAGGACACAGGTGCTCGATTACGCGCAATACTAACGTGCGACCCCTACCTCAGCAAGCATTTTGCCACGGCTTTCTAAGAACGGTACAGATATTGCCAAAGTTTGCTCACTAACCCCCCAAAAATGCCCTTTTCTCCCCTGGATTCTCACTTCCCTGCCCCACCCTGCCCAGGCATTCCGGGCACCGTGTAGGATCAAAACCGACCTGGGTTACCCGCGATTGTTTATCGGCGATTGTGATGGCTTCCTCCCCTTCCCCGTCCGCAGAGCAAATTCAGGCGCTGTTCGATCGCATCGCGCCCGTCTATGACACCTTTAACCAGCAGTTGAGCTGGGGACTCCATCGCGTGTGGAAACAGATGGCGGTGCAATGGAGCGGTGCCCAACCGGGGGATACCTGCCTGGACGTATGCTGCGGCAGCGGTGACATTGCCCTATTGCTGGGGCGACAGGTTGGCCCCAGCGGGCGGGTCGTGGGGCTCGATTTTTCTGCGGAACAACTGGCGATCGCCCAGCGCCGCAGCGATCGCCAATGGCCCCGCCCCAGCATTACCTGGCACCAAGGCGACGCCCTGGCCCTGCCCTTTGCCGCCGAGCACTTTGACGCCGCCACCATGGGCTACGGCCTCCGCAACCTGACCAACATTCCCCAAGGGCTGCAAGAACTGCGGCGGGTGCTCAAACCCGGAGCCCAGGCCGCAATTTTGGATTTTCATCAGCCCAGCAACCCCGTCATGCAAGGGTTCCAGCAGTGGTATTTAGACGCGATCGTGGTGCCCACCGCCAAACGCTGTGGCCTGACGGAAGAGTACGCCTACATCAGTTCCAGCCTCGATCGCTTCCCCAATGGCACGCGCCAGGTTCAGCTTGCCCACGAGGCCGGATTCAGCGCAGCGATTCATTACCCCATTGCAGGCGGGCTGATGGGGGTTTTGGTCGTGACTCGGTAG
>JACYME010000122.1 GCA_015272155.1 Leptolyngbyaceae cyanobacterium T60_A2020_046 | reverse complement strand
GGCTTTCAGCGTAGGATAGATATAGGTGCCTAGGTCGCAGGTATTTTGTTTATCTATCCCTGAGATTTGTAATGAGTGTTGCTTCTCCAAGAGACGTTCAGGTGCTTTCGATTGCGGCGGATACTGAGGTCTTGAGATCGCGTAGCTGGAATCGTCTGCGTTTTGAGATTGAATATGCCCTAGAGCGAGGGACAACATCCAACGCTTACCTTATCCGAGGGCAAAAGATTGCGTTAATTGATCCACCTGGCGCTTCCTTCACTGAAGCATTTTTAGCGCAATTGGAACATCAAGTTGATTTGCAATCTTTAAGTTACATTATTTTGGGATATGTTAACCCTAACCGAGTTGCAACGCTGAAAGTGCTCTTGGCCCGTCTCCCAAGGGTTGTTGTTGTTTGCTCGAATCCTGCTGCTCTAGCCCTGACGAATTTACTAAAAGGTAATGACCTAAACCTGAGGGTAATTAAGGGGAGTGAAGAGACTTTAGACTTAGGCCAGGGACATGTCTTGAGATTTATTCCAGTTCCAACGCCACGGTGGCCGGATGGACTCTGGACTTACGACGAATATACTCGTGTTCTATTTAGCCATAAGTTTTTTGGGCTACATCGGTGTGCAGATGAAGTCTACGATTTAAGTTGGCAAGAACTGCTGGAGGATCGGCGCTACTATTTTGATTGCCTAATGGCTCCAAATGCTCGTCAAGTTACGGCTGCAATGGAAAAGCTTGAATCGTTAGATGCGCGTCTTTATGGCGTTGCCCATGGGCCGATTGTTGCGTATGGTAAGCATGAACTGACGCTGGCCTATCAACAGTGGGGTCAACAACAGAACCGACAAGATTTATCTGTTGCTTTGATTTATGCGTCGGCCTATGGGAATACGGCTACGATCGCGCAAACTCTGGCACGGGGAATTACCAAGGCTGGCATTGCTGTTGAGTCAATTAATGCTGAACATGCAGATGCCAATGATATTCGTTATGCAGTAGAACATTCTTCTGGTTTTCTGATAGGGTCCCCAACTTTGGGGGGGCATGCGCCGACGCAAATTCAGACTGCTTTGGGGATCGTGTTGTCAAGTGCTTCGACGTCTCAGTTGGCTGGTGTTTTTG
Source organism: Leptolyngbyaceae cyanobacterium T60_A2020_046 (assembly GCA_015272155.1). Lineage (GTDB taxonomy): Bacteria > Cyanobacteriota > Cyanobacteriia > Phormidesmidales > Phormidesmidaceae > JACYME01. The sequence goes on along the minus strand of JACYME010000122.1, from coordinate 12,509 downwards.
GTTCTTTTGGGTGGAGTGGTGAGGCAATTGATCTATTAGAAGGCAAGTTAAAGAATGCGGGGTATCGCTTAGCGTTTGATTCGATTCGGGTGAAGTTTAAGCCGACTGAGGCAACACTTCAATATTGTGAGGAGGTTGGTACAGATTTTGCCCAAGCCCTGAAAAAGGCGAAGCGGGCTCAGTCTACGAGAATGCCAGCAACATCAGTTGAGCAGACGATCGGAAGATTGGTGGGTTCTCTTTGTGTGGTGACGCTCCGACGGGGCGAGGTTTCAGGGGCGATGTTAGCTTCTTGGGTTTCGCAGGCAACGTTTAACCCTCCGGGCTTTACGGTAGCTGTTGCAAAGGATCGTGCGCTTGAGGCCTGGATGTATCCGGGAAGCCAATTTGTTCTTAATATCTTGGCGGAAGGTCAGCACTTGGGGCCAATGAAGCATTTCTTGAAGCCGTTTGCGCCGGGTGAAAATCGGTTTGAAGGGATTGAGGTGTTTGATGCGGATGGTGGTGCGCCTGTTTTGCAGATGGCGATCGCGTATTTAGAGTGTGAAGTGACACATCGGATGGAGTGTGGCGATCACTGGGTTGTGTATGCCACTGTTCAGGCGGGACAAGTGCTAAAAGGTGAGGCGAAGACAGCGGTTCACCATCGTAAGTCTGGAAATCATTATTAGGGATGGTGTGAGTTGTCGGCTGCTGAAGGGGGTTGCCTGGGTGACGCAAGGCAGACACCCCGACGGATATCAGTATCACGGGGCTAGGCTGTTTGCACGTGAACTGCGCGGAGCGAAGGGTTTTGCACCAGTTTTGGCGACGCTGGTGTTGGGGGCGTATTCCTTGCAGTTTGCGGCTTGGCCCTTTTAACTGTCGTGATCTCAGTCCGTGAAAGAGTAAGGATTGTGCCGATTTAGGTCTGTGTGGTTGGCTATCTAAGCTTCCGGCAGCGTCTTTACGATTCTTTGTACTTAATGCTTCTTTATTAGAATTGAGCTTAGGGGTTTCTCAATTGATGAGACGATAGCCTTAACCTCTAAACTAGGCTAGAGTTGCTCTCCTACACTTGGGCTTTTGATATTGCGCTTTGCTTTGGCAAATAAATCTAAACATTCAAACAATTGTTGATAATTTCTATGACGGTTGCGCCTTCATACCTGCCTACTCTGCCGAGTGAAGAGGCGATTCTTCGGGTCTTAAAGACGTGTTTGAAGTCTGTACAACAGTCTGATGTTGCACAGATTGTGAGCCTAAGTTTTGATCTGCCTCTGGTTGATCCACTGGCTGTTTTGGGAGCGATCGCGTCGCAGCAGCAGCGTCAATATTATTTGGAGTCGCCAGCACGCGGGCAAGCGATCGCGGCTTGGGATTCGCTGATTGAGTCAACCTTTCAGGGAAATCGCCGCTTTCAGGTAGCACAACAGTGGATTGAACGCTGGACTCGCTGTCTAAAGCCCATATCCGTTGGGGCTGAGCAAGGCAACGGGCCGTATTTTTTTTGTAGTTTTTCGTTTTTTGATCGCGTTGACGAGCCTCAATGCTCTTGGGCTCCGGGCACTGTGTCGCTGATGCGATGGCAGGTTGTGCGTCGTCACCAACGATGCGTGCTTGTAGCGAATGTTTTGCTAAAGCCGACAACCCATTTACACTATCTCGCGGCAGGGATTTTGCAACAACTGCGGCGGGTGATCCGTCCGTGGAACTGCCGGGTGGGTCGAGGATCGCAGGCAGTCCAGGGGCAGGTTGCACCGAGGCTATCGGAGGTTGAGGCGATCGCTTTCAAAGACCGGGTAAATCAGGCCCTGCTTGCCATCCGTCAGGGGGAGTTGCAAAAGCAGGTTGTGGCCCATGCGATCGATGTGTCGTCTGCGTTGCCGTTTCAGCCGATTGTGTCGTTGCATCGGCTCAGGGAGCAACATCCAGACTGCTATATTTTTGCGCTAATGGGGGCTCAGCCAACGGCGTTTATTGGGGCGAGTCCAGAGCGATTGCTAAGTATTCGTGAGGGCCGTTTGGTGACCGATGCACTGGCGGGATCTGCGCCCCGTGGAGCGACTCCTCTGGAGGATCGGCGGCTGGCTCAGCAGTTGTTGAATACCCCAAAGGAGCAGCGAGAACATCAACTGGTGCGCGATTTTATCGTAGCCCAGTTGAGCCAAGAGGGCTTGCGAGCGCACTATCGAGATCGACCTCAAGTGCTCAAACTGTCCCATATTCAGCATTTGCATACGCCGATTTGCGCTGAGGTGGCTGAGACTGTGTCACCGTTAAGGTTCGTTGAGGCGCTGCACCCGACCCCAGCAGTGGCGGGTGTGCCTACCCCGATTGCCTGCGATTTAATTCGCAACCATGAGCCCTGCGATCGCGGTTTGTATGCCGCTCCCTTCGGTTGGATCGATAGTGCGGGAAACAGTGAGTTTATTGTCAGTATTCGTTCCGCCAGACTCCAGGGCAATTCGGCACGCCTCTATGCTGGCGCGGGGATCGTTGAGGGGTCTGATCCTGACCGAGAACTGGTGGAAATTCAGCTTAAGCTGCGGGCCTTGGCTGAGGTGTTGGGGTAGCCTCACCCATGCTGGATTTTCGTAATGTTAATACGCTATGGGCGTCGGTGTTGGTCGAAACCTTGGCGCGATTGGGGCTAAGGTATGCGGTTGTTTCGCCGGGATCACGCTCAACACCGCTGACGGTTGCTCTGGTTGCCCATCCCAAGGTTGAGGCGATTCCTGTTTTAGATGAGCGATCGGCGAGTTTTTGGGCCTTGGGCCTAGCAAAAGCATCTGGTCGGGCGACAATCTTGGTTTGTACATCGGGAACTGCGGGGGCAAACTATTGGCCTGCGGTAGTTGAGGCTTGGGAAAGCCAGGTGCCGCTGTTGGTGTTGACGGCAGATCGTCCGCCAGAGTTACGGGCCTGCTCATCAGGACAAACAATAGATCAACAGAAGCTATTTGGCGATTTTGTTCAGCGCTATGTTGAGTTGGCGTTGCCAGAGGCCGCGATCGCGCCATTGCGATATCTTCGGCAAACCATCGTGTCGGCATGGCAGCAGGCTCATGGGCCGATCGCAGGGCCGCTGCACCTCAACTGTCCGTTTCGAGATCCCCTAGCTCCTATTCCAGATGATGCGGCCCATCGGTTGCGTAGGGATGTGACGGACTCATTTTTTGACCATCTCACTGCTGATGGGGTGGCTGGAACTGACGTTTTGGCGGGTGGCCTCAGTTTGGATCCAACGGTAATATTACCGCCTAGCTTTGGACAGACAAATGCTGGGATGATTATTGCAGGGCCAGCAACCCCTCAACAGCCAGAATCCTACTGCCGGGCGATCGCGCAACTGGCCCAAACCTTGGGTTGGCCGGTGCTGGCCGAAGGACTGTCGCCACTGCGAAACTGGGCTGGGCTGAATCCGAATCTCGTGATTCACTACGATGCGATTTTGCGTCATGAGCCTCACCGGACTGCGCTGGCTCCGCAACAGGTGATTCAGTGTGGGCCATTGCCAACGAGCAAGGAGTTGCGCCAGTGGTTAGCGACTACTGATCCGCTCCGGTGGGTTCTGGAGCCCACGGGGCGCAATCGAGATCCGTTACATGGTCGCGCGATTGTGCTGCCCGTGTCGGTTGAGGCGTTGGCGGCGCAGCGGGTGACTCAACCCCCAAGGATCACGACCTATTGCCAACATTGGCAAGAGCTTGACCGCCAAGCCCAACATCGGCTAACGACAATCATGAAAGCTACTAAAGAACTCTTTGAGGCCAAAATTAGCTGGTTGCTGCCCCAAATTTTGCCCCCTGGGATGCCCGTGAGCTTGGCTAATAGCATGCCCGTGCGAGATGTGGAGTGGTTTTGGCCCGGTGGCGATCGCAGACATCAGCCCTACTTCAATCGAGGAGCCAACGGCATTGACGGCACCCTATCGACGGCCTTGGGAGTTGCCCATCATCATGGCAAAGGGGTTTTGTTGACCGGGGATTTAGCCTTCCTACACGACACGAATGGATTATTAACCCTCCCCAACCTGCGAGGGCACCTCACCATCATCTTGGTCAATAACGACGGCGGCGGCATTTTTGAAATGTTGCCGATTTCTGAGTTCAATCCACCCTTTGAAGCCTTCTTTGCCATGCCCCAACGGGTGGATCTCCACAAACTTTGCAATGCCTACAGCGTGGACTGCTGTTCAGCGGCGTCTTGGGAAGAACTGACAACGCTACTCTCGACCTTCCCAGAATCTGGCGTGCGGGTTATTGAAGTGAAAACGTCCCGCAAGCACGATACAGAACTGCGGCGGGAAATTTTGATGAAGTTGGCAGACCCTAACGCAAGTTAGCACAGAGTGCTGGCGATTCCTTGGATGTGAGGCTTGCCATCAACTATCAACTTTAGGGGGCTAGGCAGGTTGTTGAGAACGGCGGGAAGATCGCAAATCGATTGAAATCCTTCGCCAGTGGGCCATTGCTGGAGCGGACTGCTGGGCAAGGGGTTGCTGTGTTTCCAACGGTGCGCGGCTCTCGGTTCTGGGGGGATAACGCTAGACTGTTAAGGGACTATCATCTGGCTAAAATCCGTTGAGCGGGAATTTTCCAGCCAAAATGGTCGCTCAGTATTCTGAATTTCGTGATCCCTCTGTTATGCCCACCATTACTGATATTGCCACCTACGCTGAGAGCAGTGCCCAAAAGCTGGGTATCGCAAAATACGACCTCTACGGTTCCTCCGTTGACGAAACCAGTGTGCAAGTGGATAAGGGAAACCCAAAGCAGGTTAAAGCGTCACAGCGATCAAGCGTAATTGTGCGCGTGTGGAATGATCAGGGGCTGCTGGGCGTTACGACGACGACGGATGTCGATGCTAAGGGCATTGACTTAGCACTGCAAACGGCTTATGAGGCCAGCACCTTTGGCGCTAAGGAGCATGTGCCGGACTTTAGTCCGGAGGCGACGGCGGAGACAGCGGCGGTCACCATTGAGAAGGGGCAGCCCGCAAGCGTGTCGCAATTGATTGAGACGCTGGTGACGGCGGAGCGATCGCTGTTGGATGCACACCCCGCGATCGGCGCTGTGCCCTACAACGGCCTGGCCCAACGGGAGGTCGATCGCTTTTACCTCAACAGTGAGGGCGCACTGCGGCAAGAGGGGCGTACCTATGCGTCGATCTACCTGTATAGCCGCACCGAGCAAGACGGACGAAAGCCGCGATCGGCGGGATCCGTGCGAGTCAGCAATAGTCTACCGAAGCTAGATGTCCAGGGCTGTTTGCAGGAGGCGACTGAGAAAACCCTCAGCCATTTGGACTATGCCAAAATTTCCTCGGGTAAGTATCCGGTGGTCTTTTCTGCCGATGCGTTTTTGAGCCTCTTAGATGCATTTTCAAACCTGTTCAATGCCCAGAGTATTTTGGACAATCGCAGCCTATCGACGGCGGAGTCTTTGGGGCAGGCGATCGCATCCCCGCTGCTTTCGGTCTATGACGACGCCCTCCATGCTCAAAACGTTAGCCTTGAAACCTTTGATGGCGAAGGAACCCCAACCCGTCGTCTACCGATTATCTGTGATGGAGTGTTGACGCAGTTTCTCCATAGCGCGGGCACTGCAAAACGCATGGGCAGCGCCCCCACAGGCCACGCCAGCATTGGTGCAAAGGTGAGCGTTGGCCCTAGTTTTTACCACGTGATGCCGGGAACTGCCCAGGATGGCCCGAGCCTTGCAACGGCGGATGGCGTTGTGCTGATTGATGATGTGCAATCATTGCACGCAGGCGTGAATGCCCTGCAAGGTTCCTTCTCCCTGCCCTTTGACGGCTGGCTGATTAAAGGGGGAGAGCGTATCAGCATTGAGTCGGCGACGGTGGCGGGCGATTTTCGGGAGGTGCTGAAGTCCATCATTCATGTGGAGCCCGAGGCAGAATTTACCCCCGGCGGCATTTGTCCGCGCATTTGGGTGGAGGCGCTGTCGATTACCGGAGATGCGTAACATCGGCGGTAAGGGCGATCGCGACCTGTGAATTGGCTGACTTGCGGCCAGACGGCGGATCGTGCGTTGTCGGGCACCACGCTGACTTGGAGGTTCTCCCGTGAGGCGAAGGAATCTGCGATCGCGCCCAAAACACCTACGGCAGATTGGTCTGGGGTTGCTTGCCGCGATCGCCTTGTGGACAGCGATCGTCGGCACCCGACTTTACCAAGCGGCTCAACAGCCCCCCGATGCGGTGCTTGTCCTGGGTGGCAGCATTCGCCGCGAAATGGTGCTGGCGGATGAAGTCGCTGGAGGGCTCGACCTCCCGATTCTAATTTCCCAGGGGTCTGCGCCGCCCTGTATTCGTATTTTGTTTGAGCGGGTGCAAGCTCGTCTCGATACCGTTTGGCTAGAGGAATGCGCCGACTCGACCTTTGATAACTTTCGCTATAGCCTGCCTACCTTGAAACAGTGGGGTGTACGCCACGTTCGAGTAGTGACCTCGCCGAGACACGGCCCCCGCGCCCATCGGCTGGCCCAGGTGATGTTGGGGAGTCACGGTATCTGGGTGGAAATGGATTTGGTGGAAGAGCAGGGGATTCCCGGCAATACAGAAAGTGCCCTGAAAACCACGCTGGATGTAATGCGTGGGGCGTTGTGGGCGATCGCGAGCCAATTATATCGTTCTGGCTGTGATGCGGTGTTCGCCCTCAACACCGTGGATTTAGCAGAGTGGGAAGAACGCGGGTATCGCTGCGAGCACCAAGCGGGCATTGATACGCTGTAGAACTCGAGATCGCCGCTATCCTGATAGAACAAACGTGCGTTGATCCGCTGCCACCCGTGCCCGCCGACACCCCCATCCCTCTGCTGAAAGATCCTGATCGCCTCGAAGCACGGCTCAAGGAAATTCCCCCCGAGCCCGGCGTCTACTTCATGCGCGACAGCCGCGATCAGATTCTCTACATCGGCAAGTCCAAAAAGTTGCGAAACCGGGTGCGATCGTACTTCCGCGACACCCATCGTCATATGCCTCGCATCGCCCTAATGGTGATGCAAATCGTCGATATCGAGTTCATTGTTACCGACACCGAGGCCGAAGCCCTGGCCCTAGAGGCCAACCTGATCAAGCAGCACCAGCCCCACTTCAATGTGCTGCTCAAGGACGACAAAAAATATCCCTACCTCTGCATCACGTGGTCAGAGGACTATCCCCGCATTTTTGTCACGCGCAAGCGGCGCAAGGGCAACAGCAAAGACCGCTACTACGGCCCCTATGTTGATACGGGGCTGCTGCGCCGCACTCTGAGTATTGCCAAGCGCATTTTTCCCCTGCGGCAACGCCCCCAACCCTTGTTCAAAGATCGGCCCTGCCTAAACTATGACATTGGCCGATGCCCAGGGGTGTGCCAGCAGTTGATTTCGCCAGAGGATTACCACAAGACCGTACAGCGGGTGGCGATGGTGTTCCAAGGGCGCACGACGGAACTGGTGGACGTGCTGGCCCGGCAAATGGAAAAAGCGGCGGAGGAACTGCGGTTTGAGCAGGCAGCCCAGTTGCGAGATCAGCTTCAGGGCCTAGAGCGGCTGACGGCCCATCAAAAGGTGGCGCTGCCGGATGATACGGTGTCGCGGGATGCGATCGCCCTCGCCAGCGACGACCAGTTTGCCTGCATCCAGCTTTTTCAAATCCGCGCGGGGCGGCTGGTGGGGCGACTGGGCTTTAATGCTGATGCCCAGGCGGGCACTCCTGGCGAAATCCTCCAGCGGGTGTTGGAAGAACACTACTCAATGGTAGAACCCATTGAGATTCCGGCGGAAATTCTCGTGCAGTACGAGCTTCCCGACGCAGACATGCTGGCGGAATATTTAACTGATCGCCGGGGGCGCAAGGTCGCGATAGACATGCCCCAGCGCCAGACCAAGGCAGAACTAGTGGAGATGGTAGAGCGCAACGCCCAGTATGAACTGGCGAGGATGCAAAAGGTGGCCGATCGCAATTTGCAAGCCCTCCAGGATCTCGCCGAAGCGCTCGATCTGCCTGATTTGCCCAAACGCATTGAAGGCTACGACATTTCCCACATCCAGGGATCCGACGCGGTGGCTTCCCAGGTGGTGTTTGTGGATGGGATGCCCGCCAAGCAGCACTACCGCCACTACAAAATCAAAAATCCCGACGTACGCTCCGGCCATTCTGACGACTTTGCCAGCATGGCGGAGGTGATTCGCCGCCGCTTCCGGCGCTATGCTGCCGATCCTGAAAAGCTCCGGGTGGGCAATCCCGACTGGCCCGATTTGGTCATGATCGACGGTGGCAAGGGCCAGCTCTCTGCCGTGGTGGAGGTGCTGCGGGAACTGAACCTGCTGCAGGATCTGAATGTGGTGAGTTTGGCAAAAAAACGGGAGGAGATTTTCTTGCCGGGTGAGTCGCTGCCGCTCAACACTGAGGCCGAGCAGCCCGGCGTGCAGCTTCTCCGCCGCCTGCGGGATGAGGCTCACCGCTTTGCTATCAGCTTTCACCGCAAAAAGCGGACGGACAGAATGCGGCGGTCGCGATTGTCTGAAATTCCGGGATTGGGCCAACATCGCCAAAAGGAACTGCTTGCTGCCTTTCGTTCCATTGACTACATCCGCGAGGCCAGTGTGGAACAACTGGCCGCCGTGCCGGGCATTGGCCCCCGCCTCGCTGAGCAAATTTACGACTACTTTCATCCCAGCACCGAAGAGGATGCCAACTTGGCGGAGGCGGAACCGATGCAGGCAAGATAGCCCGCCTGTATCGGTTCTGGATGACCGCATCTTTGTTGGCGATCATCTGGGGATCAGCGCCAGACCTGTAAGCGATTGCCCACGCCCTGGGTGATGAAGGTGCGATCGTCCGGGGCCAGGGTGACCCCAGGCGCGTTTAGCTCTGTGACAACTTGCGGCTCTGGCAGTCGCCAGTTCCACAGCAGCAGGCGGGTTTCACTTTGGGTTAGCAAAAAGCGCCCATCGCCGGTGAAAGACAACGGGCGGCCTAGCCCTGGCACCGTACGAATCCACTGGCCGGTGGGCAAGTTCCAAAAGAGGGTTTCACCATCGTCGCTGTAACTTGCCAAAAACTGACCGTCTGCGGTGACCTGTAGGTGGTTCACCGCATCGCGGTGGCGTTGGAGGGTGCGCATCCGGGCTCCGGTGTCGGCATTCCACAGGCGAATGGTGCCCTCGGCATCCCCTGTGACAAGGACGCTGCCGCCTAGGGCGAACTGCACCACATTGGCGATATTCCAATGCGTGCGGGTGCGGAAGGTGAAGTCTGGCAGTTCGGCGGGGAAGGTTTGCTCCCACGCGACGCGCTGCCAGCGATCGCCCGCCTTGCGCCAGAGGTGAACCGTGCCGCCGCCTAGGGCGCTGCCTGCGACGATAGTGGCGAGGTGATTGCCGTCGGGGCTCATAATCAAGTGCCGAACGGCGTTCGTTTCGGTCAAGACCTGGAGCGATCGCCCGGTTTGCACATCCCACACGCGCATGGTGCCATCGGCAGATCCGCTGAAAACGGTGCGACTATCGGGGCTGACGGCGATCGCGCGCACGGCTCCGGTGTGTCCCGTCAGGCTGCGGAGAACCTGTCCTGTTTCTGCATTCCAGAGGCGGACGGTGGTATCGGCCATGCCGCCGATGAGCGTGCGACTGTCTGGGGTGAAGGCGATCGCGGAGGCCAAATCGCCCCCTAATTCATTGAAGTCAGGATCAATGGCCTCGGGGAAGTTGGCAAAGATCTCAGCGATGCCTCCCGTGATGAGGGTAGAAATCGGTTGCCCGGTTTCCAGATCCCACAGCAGCAGGGTGCTTTGCCCGCCACCACAGACCGACTGCTGATAGGTATGGGCACTGATGGCGATGCGCCGACTGTCGGGGCTGACTGCCACGTCGCGGAGGTTAAAGCTGGCGCAGTAGGGCTCTTGTCCCTCAAGTTGTGGAAAAACTGAGATCGGATAGAGGCTCTGGGGCTGTGTCTGTTGGGACGAGGGAGACTGCTGGGCAATGTCTGTGGCTGGCAAGTACGGAATCGTCTGCGCAACCCAATGCTGTGCTGGCGCGATCGCCACGACAAACGAACTGAGAATTAACGACAACATGCTGTGAGTTTCCTTTTGGGGCGATTGAACAAACCCGCCCCCTGAGCAATACACCGCTGAATTGGCGCTTAAGGAAATTCCACCCCAATCCAGAATGACCCAAGATCGGGAGAGTCCTTACAGACTCACCCCCACGGCGGGCTAAGCTAGGCCAAGGGGAAACACGGTTGGGCGATCGCCTGTAACCGTTGCAACAACTGTCTCGTTGAGATCTAGCCGAGTGTCTGCATCGGTACGAGCATAGAGGGTTTGGCCATTGGCGCTGGTCAGGGTGTAGCGATATTCACGCCCCAAAAATTGGCGATCGCGCACGATCCACGCCCCGTGCCCATCGGCCTGGAGCTGCAGATCCTCCTGGCGCACCATCAGTTCCCCTTGGGTGAAATTTGTCGATGCGAGGGCTGGAAAATTTCCCAAAGCTGTTTCCCAATGGGTGTTGACGCGCTGGGCTGCCACAAAGTTCGCCTGGGTGACAAAGCCCGCAACAAACCGGGTTTGGGGCGATCGATAAATGTCCTCCGGTGTGCCGACCTGCTCGATCTGGCCCTGGCGCATCACCGCCAGCCAGTCTGAAATGGACAGCGCTTCCTCCTGATCGTGGGTGACAAAGACCCCAGATGCGCTCACACTCCGCAGAATTTCGCGCACCTCTTGCCGCAGGTAGAGACGTACCTGCACGTCTAAGTTGCTGAAGGGCTCGTCCAGCAAGACCAAAGAAGGCCGTGGGGCCAAGGCGCGGGCCAGGGCGACGCGCTGCTGTTGACCCCCCGACAGTTCGTGGGGATAGCGGGTCTCAAATCCGGCTAGCCCAACCAGCGCGATCGCCCGTTGAGCCTCTTCTTTGACTTGGCCCGTTGCGAGTTTTCCTCGCCGAGCCAAGGGTTTCAGCCCAAAGGCTACATTTTCCATCACGGTCAAATGGGGAAACAGGGCATAGTCTTGAAACACAACGCCCACGTCCCGACGCTCGGGCGGCACCCACATGCCCTCGCCACACACGCGCCGCCCGGCCAGCTCGATGGTGCCCTGCTGAGGACGCTCAAACCCGGCGATGAGCCGGAGCAGCGTTGTTTTGCCACATCCCGACGGCCCTAAAAGCCCCAACAGGTCACCCATTTTGAGCGCTAGGGTGATGTGATCGAGGGCAGGAGGGCTTTGTTTTGCAAACTGTTTCGTCAGCCCGTTGAGCTGTAAAATCACCGACTGATCCATAAAGATGTGGCACGTTCCGTGACGGACGCTATTGATAATTTAGGTCAATAGCTCAACCCTACCCTATTCGTAGGGGCGTTTTGAGCTTGATGGGCGCGATCGCGCCAACAACTTGTCTCTAGGGCAATTTTTTTCAGCCCTGAGAAACGGCAAAACCCCAGAACCAATAACAAGGTTCCGAGGTTTTGTGAATCGTTGGGATGACCAGGATAGCGCGATCACAACCAGCGCGAACCCCCTAGCCCCGTGGCCTAGGACAACCCCAGCGGAGCCGTAGAGCCCACTCCGTAGGAGTATTCGCGGCCTTGATATTCCAAAATCACCAGCGGCTCTTGGGTAGACATATCAATGCGCTTGAGCAATACTCGACCGCTGGCGAGATAATCGCCCGCAAAGGTATATCGGCTCGTGCTGGAGCCTGGTTCGCGCACAATCACACTCACGCGATCGCCCACTTGGGCCACACCCGTCAGCTCGATTCCTTGCACGGGGGTGAACGCCGCCGGATCAGGGAGTGCTGGAATGGTCACAGGCTGCGCCGCCAGAGGGATGGCGGGCAGAGACGGCGGGGCCGCTTGTGTGGCAACGGGCTGAGGGACGGGTGGCAGACTCGTCCCTGTGGGAATCGGTGCAGTCACGGTCTGGGGTGCGGCTGCGACTGCCTGGGGGGCAGCGGGGAGCCCAGCAGTGGCGGGTTTGGGCTTGGGAGCATTGGGCAGTTGCACCAGCGGCGCAAAGGGGTCGAACCGTCCGGGCTCGACGCTGGCGAGGCGTTCTTCGCTGGAGGTGGAACCCAGCAACAGCCCAGGCCCAGCGTTCTGGAGCTGCCAAGAGGCAGACACCATCGGGGATTGGAAGGCGATCGCGTCAGAATCAGATGCTGGTGCCGCGTCTGATTCGGCTGCATCAACGGGCGATCGCGCGGCGTCATGAGCAAATCGAAGGCGCATCATGCCGCCCACCCCAACTGCAACACAAACTAAGGCGATCATGATCACCTCAGGACGATACTGGAAACGCGCTTTTTTCATTGACTGAGTCCCCAAACCTGCTCCACAGGATATCGAATCTTTGCCAAAGTGGCGCACTCTGTGCGAAAGACGCTGGCAGAATCTCAGAAGTTTCACAATCTGCGGTGCTGTTGACCTCACAAGGCTATCTGACCTGTTGGGGCAAGGAACTGGAACTTAGACATCCCTCGACTCGCTTCACGCTCCATCTCGTCGTT
>JACYME010000061.1 GCA_015272155.1 Leptolyngbyaceae cyanobacterium T60_A2020_046 | reverse complement strand
GCGATCGCGCCGATGAGCGTGTTGAGAAGATTCACAACCTCGTTCGTTAACCAGGGGAATCGGGTTTGTAGCGTTGCGCCGATGACGCTTTCTGCATTGGTGGCGAGGAAGGCCGCGACCAAACAGAGCCCCGTGCCGATGGGGTCGATGAGGCCCACGGCCCACCCGACGATCGCGATCGCCACCGAACCCACGACTCCAGCCAGCGTCCCCTCTAAGCTAACCGCGCCCTCAGTGCCCGCCGGGACAGGCTTCAGCGTGGTGATCAAAAAAGTGCGTTTACCATAGGCTTTGCCGACTTCGCTGGCGGTGGTGTCCGAGAGCTTGGTGCTAAAGCTGGCAACATAGCCCAACTGCAACAGCAGCGGCCACACTGGCGGGGCCGATCGAGCTTGGGCGATCGCGACACCCACCGCACAGAGGGTCGCCGTCAGCGCTGACCCCCACACATTTTCCGGCCCGCGCGCGCCCGATCGCTTTTCGGCAATGCCTGCGGCTTCTTTTTTCGCCATGCCGATGCGCGTCACCCCAGAGCCCACCAAAAAGTAGACCATCACCACCGTGTAGCCCGGCCAGCCCAGGCAGCCCCAGGTAAGCACGCCCAAAATCCAGGCGTGGAGGTATCCGGCAGGAGTCAGCAGCTTTTTGGGGATGATCCAGCTCAGCCCGAGCAAGACCGTGTTGAGGGCGATCGCCAGAAGCCAGGGCGTGAGTTCAGGTGCCATGAGCAGAGAAGGAGGAGGGTGATCGGGGAAAAACGGGCGATCGCCCGAAGACTGCATTAACGGCCCGAAAACCAGCTCGTTTGCGTTTCGGGGGGGCTGGTCGCAAACTGTTTGCAAATGTATAAACAGTTGCGCCCATCGTCACTAGAGCGATAGGTGACGGTATCGGCCACGCGAGACATGATTTTGAGCCCGCGCCCCCCTTCCGAGTCGGGGGTGGTGGTTTCGAGTTTGCGGTTCAGCATGGCGTCAAAGTTGAACCCTGGCCCGCAATCCCAAATTTTGATATCCAGAGCGACGGTGGTGACCGTCACCTCAATGTCAATGGGGGTGTCCCTCGCGAGGTCGCGGTGGGCGTGGCGGACGGCGTTCGTAAATCCTTCGATTAAGGCGAGCTGGCACTGGAGCCACACTTCGGGCGGAATTGGCAGCGACTGAAAGCCGTCAAACCAGGACAAGACCCCCTTCAGCGCATCTGGGTCTGTCCGAGTTTGAAAGAGGCTTGTCTTCAGGATTTCCAAGGATCCAACGCTGAAAAGGGCTCCTTCCACATAGTACCTACAGGGCCTGCAAGCGAGGTAAAAATCCTCGGACTTCTCATGCGGCGATCGCACATCGATCAAGATTCTGCGCCCCATTGAAGGCCAATCCGCAAGTAGCTGGGGCTTGGGGCAGACTAACGGCTGCGAGCATTGACCAACGCCATAATCTCTAGGTTCAAAATATCAAGCTCCCGAATCATTGCGAGCACCTCCCACTGCATCTCTTGGGCGGGGTTCACGTGACTTTCAACCCGGTAGCCGCCGCACCAAGGGGTGTGATAGAGGGGCGATTCCAGGGAGGCCATCAGCCCCATCATGGCGAGGGAGAAAGTCGCGGCGGGTGACGGGACTTTCGTCGTCAACGGCGATCGCGGGGAGCGCTGCCCAAGCCAGAGATGACGCAGGTTGAACCGGAAGCGGCGCGATCGCGGCGTGGGGAAACGCCTGGGTTGTCGTTTCTCCAGTGGTTTTACTCTGTCCCAGACCGTTGACCGTCGCGGTTGCGGCTCCCCCTTGAACGAGCAACCATAACGCCAACCCGCTGCCTGCAAGATAGTTCCACATCGCGCTGCCGCCTCGCTCCGGCCTCTTGCCATTGCTTCTAGAGTGCTGTCTTCATCACGAGGGAGCGAGTTTCGGTACCGTTGACACTTTGTAAGGTGGCCCGCGAGGGTGAGTTGGCCAACCGCCTATCTGCGATCGCGCCCCAGGGATGCTGATACCTGGAATAGGATAGAAGCGATCGCGCGAATTTTGGGCGTGGTGGTATCGATTAGAGTGCGATCGCGGTGATGAACGATGATGCCTGACGACCCCAACCCCATTTCCCACCCATTGCTGTCGGCGGAAGCGATCGCCACCATGCCCGAAGACCGCATTGTGCATTCTTTGAATGCCCAGGCGATTCGCCAGACCAAATCCCTAGCAGCAGCGGTGGGCTGCATTCACCTTGGCGTGCATTTGGTGCGCGTCGAGCCAGGGCACGATTCCACCGAGCACCATCGCCATCGCGGCGAAGAGGAGTTTCTCTACATTCTGTCGGGACAGGGCATCGCCACCATTGGCGATCTCACCTTTGAGGTAAAAGCTGGGGATTTTATGGGCTTTCCGCCCGATAGTCTCGCCCACAGCATGACCAATCCGTTTTCAGAGGACTTGGTGTACCTCATGGGGGGCACCAATTTGGACTATGACGTGTGCGATTACCCCAATTTGGGTAAGCGTCTGTATCGGGTGGGTGATCGCCGCCGATATGTTGACCTTGATCCTGTTCAGGGCGATCGCCCCGATGCTGCGCTAGAGGCCGAGTAAAGCTCGGCTGTTGCCATGAACATTACCTACGACCAAGGAACCGATGTGCTGACGGTACGCTTTCATGACGCTCCCGTCTGCGATCGCCATGAAGATAAACCCAGTATTCATCTCGGCTATGACGCCGCTGGGCAGTTGGTGTTGCTCACCATTGCCCAAGCCTCTCGCCAGACTACCATTCCCCACGGCGTGGACTATGTGATGACCATGAGCCGAGGCGGAACCACCCACCAAGCCACCTACCAGCACCACAGCACCACCCACACGCAAACCCACTCCAGCACCACGGTTTTTCAGTCAGGCCCAGCCCCCGGAGAGCCGAGATGACCTATCGGGGCGGCTGTTTTTGTGGTGCAGTGCGCTATGTCTGCGCCGGCCCGGTGATTGATGTGGGCTACTGCCATTGCTCAATTTGTCGCAAACTTAGCGGGGCTCCGGTCATGGCGTGGATGTCGGTACCGCGCGATAGCCTCCAGTTCACCACGGGAAAGCCTGCGGCCTTTGCCTCATCGCCCGTAGGCATCCGCCAGTTTTGCGTCATCTGTGGCACACACCTTGCCTTTCATCGCCCGAGCGGGGCTGAGATATAGTCATTCCAATTTTGCTTGAGACAAGCAAACCCTTTGCCGTTCAGGTAATGCAGCCCTCGATTTGTCGCATTCTTATCTGGAATAATATCAAGTCCGGTTGCTTACCCATAAATAGAATTCCTGGAACCTCTACAGAGTCGGCATCGTTGTTGCGGGTGATTAGCAGGACTTCATATAACTATAGACATCACCCTGATGAGTTTGGATGACCCGACCGCCATCTTGCCGGAGTATCACGTTTGGATCGCGGATGCGCTGCCTTGGTTTCACCTCAGCGATCGCCTCCCCCGATATGCTGACGATGGCCCCGATCGCTGAGGGACTCCCATTCTGTACACCCGTGTTTCGCCCCCTTAAACTATGGGATCGAAACTTGCGCAGGGCTGATGCTTCACAGATTTTGCACTGTCTGGGCAACGTCCGCAGCCATCAGTCACGCCCATCGTCAGGCACAGAATAAGGGGCCGCTGTGAACAAAACCCATAGATACCCAGTCGCGGAATTCGGCTGCGGGCAGCGCTGTGCTATTGGGCGGGGCTGGCCGGGTTGGGCGGGGTGCCCCTGTGGGTTGTGCTGGTACTCAAAGTGGGCAATCGCGAGCTAGATTCGCTCGTCAGCATCAACCTAGTGCTGCTGTTGGGCATTGGCCTGACAGCCTTCGGCGGCTGGCCGATCACAGCCTTGATTCGATATCGGGTGCGATCGGCCCATCCCTACCTCCAACACCACGGGCGACGGGCGCTCCAGTTTTGGCGACTAGTTACCTTGCTGTTGATGGGGCTGTTTGTGACCACCACCACGGTTGTCATCCCAGCCTGTGCCGAAGTCGCCGACTACTACACTACGCCTCCGGCGGAATACATTTTCTCGTGGGTGGTCTGGTGGCTGCTCCTCGAAACCGCCTTCGCCATGCTGATGATTGTGCTGGTGGTGCTGGGGCTCAGCATCCGCGCCTATTTTCGACCCCGATAACGAGGCCCACTGCGCCAAGGGCAGGGGTTGCACCGATGCCCTTGGCACAGGCTTAGGGCACACCCCATGCCGATTAGTCGATGGCGATGGAGGTCGGGCCACTGCCGCCGCTGCCGCCATTCCCCAGGCGCACTTGACGGTAGTCTGCATAGAGGCGATCGCGCCATTCAAAAAACGGCGCATAGTCGGCGTCATCAGCGAGGCCAGGGACGCCCTTGTCGCAAATGCCCTCCGGCAAATTCACATAGCGTCGCGCCGGAAATTTGACGTACATGGACAGTCCAGCAACTGCAAAATCTGCCAGGGTTGGGTGATCACCCAACAAATAGAGGCTGTTTTGCAGCATCAGGCACAGCGCCTCTAGGGCTTGCTTAAGAATGCGGGTTGATTCTTTGACACTTTCGGGGCCAAAGCCGACGCCCGTGCCCAAAAAGCTGAGTATGTCTCCCGGTACTGCGCCGACTAAATTTTTCACCAGGTCGGGGGTGTTGGCGGGCAGTAGGCCCGTGCGAAAGTTGGGATGTTGGTTGAAGGCTCCGATCATGGCTTTGCGACCGTGGATCCCAATGGATTCATCGGCCCAGTCTTCCAGAGCGAGGCACAAGCCCCGCTGCTTTGGATCGGTGGGCAGAATGGGGCGATCAGGATAGGTTTCATCCACATAGCGGGCGATCGCGGTGGAGTCGGGAACCACCGTCTCCCCATCCTTGAGCACCGGAACCTGACGCTGACCGGACAGGCGAAATACGTCAAACTGTCCAACCCCTGGCGTTACCTCAACCACCGTGTAGGGCAATTGCTTGTAGTCCAGAATGAGGCGAACTTTTTCGCTGTAGGCAGATGCTTCAAACTGATACAGCTCTAGCATGATAAAGAAACCTCGGCACAACCTCGTTCACTGTAACGCGGTTGCTAGAGGGGTGCATCGGCTGTTTGTCAGAGGGCTGGGGCGGGCGCGTCTGGTGCTGCGGGCGTCGGGAAATTGGGAGGCACTGCATCGGGGCTGGGGGGGCGAGTTCCGGCGGTGGTGCAGGGCACATTGGCCGAGGGCCGCGACTCAATTTCAACTTGAGCAAAGCCGGTATTCTGCAAAAGCTGGCTGACCACAAGTTCTGCGCGATCGCTGGCTTCTTGCAAAATGCCTTCTTGGCAGGCGGCGACGAGGACGCGATCGAGGGCAGCGGATTGGGCTTGATCTTGCAGTTCGGGCGCGCGATCGGGGCCAAGCCCGAGGAAGCCTCGGTTGTAGTCGTAAACCTGCGATCGGCTGACATCAATTTTGCTGTCCAGGATCTTGGGCGCAGGCAAAATAACCCGCAGGGTGTCTCCACTGACGCGCACATCCTCGGCGGTGATTTCACCCAAATCCACCCCGGCGCGCACTTCGCCGTGGGCGATGTAGATCAGCGTGGTTCGCCCAATTTCATAGTTCGCCAGGGTGCGAGTGCTGCTGGTGGGTACAACGGCTTCCATCGTGAAGACGGCGGTGGTGAGTTCGCTTGCGCCACGCACCTGCTGCACCACCACGGTGCGGACATCCACTGCATCCTCGGGCTCTGGGGGGGTGAGGGCCATGCGAATGCCGTCGATGAACTGGGTGCCCGATCGCCACAGCCCAATGCCGGCAATCATGCCCAGGATCAACATGCCACCGGACAAGCTGCCCGCCATGCCCTTCAACAGGCGCAGGGCAAAGGGCGATCGCGGGGCTTTTTGGGGTGGCTGGGGTTCCCACTGGGGTGGCTGGGGTTCCGTGGGTCGCTGGGGAGGTGGCTTCACTTGCATGGGCGATCGCGGCTCCATAAACCGCACCGAGACATCCGGCACTTGCTATGAGGGTAGCGCAAACCCACCCTAGGAGCGGATCTGCTTTAGACAGCTCAACAGGTGGTCTACGGGGAAAATACGGACACGCCTGAATGCCCGATGTGGTTCAAGTGTACGACGCAGGGGTGGTGATCCGGGTCGCTCGCCCCGAACCCTAGCTTGACGAGACTTGACCAGCACCCTATTCGGCGCTGAGGGCTTGGCAGAGCTGGCGGAAATGGTCGCCCCGCGCTTCAAAGTTGGGGTATTGGTCAAAGCTGGCGCAGGCGGGCGAGAGTAAAACGGTGGAAACGCCCAGCTCGGGCGCGATCGCGGCGCTGCGGGCGACGGCCTTCGCCATTGTTTCAACGATTTCGTAGTCGGTGTAGCCTGCGGATTTGAGGCGATCGGCAAAGGCGGGGGCGGCGCTGCCAATCAGCAGCACACGGGCGGCCCGTTGGCGAATTTGCGCAATCCATGCGGTGTCGTCGCCCTCCTTGGCCTCGCCGCCTGCAATCAAAATCACCGGGGCTGCCACGGCGCGCAGACCAACCTCAGCGGCGTCGTAATTGGTGGCTTTGCTGTCGTTGATCCAGGTGATACCTTGCCTGGTGCCAATCTGTTCGAGGCGGTGGGGCACGCCTGGAAATTCGGCCACGCCCCGCGCGATCGCCTCTGGGGCTAATCCGGCGAGGTGGGCGGCGGCGACCGCCATCAGCAGGTTTTGCTGATTATGGGCTCCAGTCATGCGGAGGTGCTGGACGGGGACGATCGCTTCGCTTTGGATAGTGACCCAGCCGTTTTCCACTGTGGCAAGGGGGGTGAGGGGTGCGATCGCCGCTGCACCGTGGACGCTCGTCCAGTGGGCATGGGGAAAGTGCTCAGGAGCGTTTTCTCGGAGGTAGGGATCGTCGCCGTTCAAAATTACCTGTTCTGAGCGATGGAGCAAGGATGCCTTGATCCGAAAGTAGTTGTGCAGTGTGCGATGACGGGCCAAATGATCGGGGGTGAAGGTCGTCCACAGGCCAATTTTGGGCGCGAGGGTGGAAGACGCCTCGATTTGGTAACTGCTGAGTTCGGCAATGATCCAGTCGGGCACCTGGGACAACAGGGCCACCTCGCAGGCAGCGTAGCCGATGTTGCCACAGGCGATCGCGGTACACCCCGAAGCCTGAAAAATGGCGGCGGTGAGGGCGGTGGTGGTGGTTTTGCCATTGGTGCCGGTGATGCCGACCCAGGGGCGATCCTTGAGGTAGCGCCAGGCGAGCTCGGCTTCGCCAATCACCTCCAGGTTGCGATCGCGGGCTTCATTGAGGGCAGGCACATCCCACGGGACGCCCGGGCTCACAACCACCAAGTTCACGGGCGATGCAGGGTCAAAGCTTGCGCCGAGGCAGACGCGAATCCCCTCCGCTTCCAGCGTCGCCGCTTGTTCCGCCAGTTGTGGACTCTGGGCGCGATCGCTCAAGGTGACCTGCCACCCCTCCTGCCGCAGCAAGCGAGCGGCAGCAATGCCCGATTTTCCTAATCCAATGACATGCGCTTCAGAGTTCAACGCTTTGCCTCACACTAAACGGCACCTCGATTTCCGAGCGAACCATCCTCTTCCCCGTCCTGCCCCGCAGCGAGGGACGGCTCAGGCTTTGACGATCGCGCCAAAGTCCGCCAGCACCCGCGCGTGGTTCCGCAGCAGTCCCAGCAAATTCAAGCGATTGCGCTGAATTGCGGGATCCTTGTCCATCACCAGCACGCTATCGGGGCCGTCAAAAAAGCGGCTCACCACTGGAGCGGCTTGCTCTAGCCCTGCGACCAGCCGTCGATAGTCTCGGTTAGCCTGGGCGGCGATGGTTTCGGGCAGGAGGGTTTCCAGCGCGGCCAAAAAGGCGGATTCCGACGCCTCCTGAAACTTGCTGGCATCCACCACGGCGGCGGGATCCAGGGTTTGGGTATCGAGGTCGCCCTGTTTGGCCAGCTTTGAGGCGCGGTTGACGGTTTCGTAAATGCGATCGAGGGTGCCGTCCTGCCGGATGTGTTGCAGGAAGGTGGCGCGATCGCGCACGTCGAGCAGATTCGTCAGCGCTCGCTGGGTGTAGTCGGCGTCGTTATCGCCCAGGACAGCATTGACCAGGTCATAGTCCAACTGGAATTCGTCCTGGAGCAAGGTTTGCACCCGCTGGAGGAAAAAGCCTTGGAGCTGCGA
Source organism: Leptolyngbyaceae cyanobacterium T60_A2020_046 (assembly GCA_015272155.1). Classification (GTDB taxonomy): domain Bacteria; phylum Cyanobacteriota; class Cyanobacteriia; order Phormidesmidales; family Phormidesmidaceae; genus JACYME01. The sequence goes on along the minus strand of JACYME010000061.1, from coordinate 5,655 downwards.
TCTCAGGGTGGCCCCGTCCTCGATGGTGAGCGCTGGATTGGCCTCAAAATCCGCCACGACCTGATCAAGCAAGGTGGCGAGATCGATCCCAAGGTTGGCGGCCCAGGTGATGTTGAGAATGGCATTGGCGGCGCGGCGCAGCGCAAAGGGGTCAGAGGATCCGGAGGGCAGCATTCCCAGGCTAAAGATGCTGACCAAGGTATCCAGGCGATCGGCGATGCCCACCACCTGGCCGATCAGCGTTTGGGGAAGTACGTCTCCGGCTCCTCGGGGCAGGTAATGCTCGGCAATGGCGATCGCGACGGCTTCGGGTTCGCCGCTGTGGCGGGCGTACTTTTCGCCCATGACGCCCTGGAGTTCTGGAAACTCGCCCACCATTTGGGTCACCAGATCGGCTTTGCACAGGTGGACAGCCCGCTGGATGAGCTGCTGGTCAGCCTCGCTGAGCTGGAGTTGGTCGGCCAGGCGCTGGGCGATCGCGGCAGCGCGATTCACCTTGGCGGCCATGGAGCCGAGCCGCTCCTCAAAGGTGACGGTCTCCAGCTTGGTGAAAAAGGCGTTGAGGGGTTGGGCGCGATCGGCATCAAAGAAAAATTTGCCATCCGCAAGGCGGGCGCGAATCACCCGACCGTTTCCTTCCGCAATCAGCTCTGCCTTGGCGGGGTCGCCATTGGCAATGGTGATGAAGTAGGGCAGCAGGTCGGGGCTGTCGAGCGATCGCCGCACGGGGAAGTAGCGCTGGTGGCTTTCCATTTCCATAACGGCGACCTCGGCGGGCAGGTCGAGGAATTCTGCATCAAACTGACCGACGACGGCGGTAGGCCATTCCACCAAGTTGGTGACCTCGGCCAACAGATCCGGATTCACCTGCACGGCCCCGTTCACGGTGGCAGCGGCAGCGTGAACCTGCTCCACAATGGTGTCTCGGCGGCTGGCGATCGCCACATCCACAAAGGCGGCTTTCATCGCGCTGGGGTAGTCGCTGGCGTGGGCCAGGGTGATGGGGGCAGGGTGCAACACCCGATGCCCATAGGACACGCGATCGCTGCTGCACTGGCTGGAGCCATTGGTCAGGGTGAGGGGCACTAGTACATCGTCTAGCAACGTCACCAACCAGCGGATGGGACGCGGAAACCGCAGGTCGCCATCGCCCCAGCGCATAAACCGCTTGCCCTCTAGGCCCAAAATCCAGTCGGGGATGAGACGGGTGAGAATCTCGGCGGTGGGCAAGCCGGGAATGCGATGCTGCACAAAGACAAAGGCTCCTTTGTCCGTATCGCGAATTTCAAGATCTTCGACGGCGACACCCTTCGATCGCGCGAAGCCCTCGGCGGCCTTGGTGGGCTTGCCGTCTTTGAAGGCGGCTTGAGCAGGGGGGCCTTTGGCATCTTCTTCGCGATCGGGCTGGCGGTCAGGAAGACCCGTAATGACGACTGCTAAGCGGCGCGGCGTGCCGTAATAATCGATCGCGCTAGGGGTTAATAACGCGGCATCGAGGTCAGCGGGAATGCGATCGCGCCATTGGGCGATCGCCTCATCCACAAAGCTGGCGGGCAACTCTTCGGTGCCGACTTCAAGTAAGAATGTCGCCATAGCGATCGCGCATTTCCCTTCGGTTCAAGTCCGTACATCAGCCTACCAAGTCCCCGGCGTCAAAGTCCCGCCACAGTTCCGAGATCAGCGCAGATTTTTTTCGGATTTTGCGACGGCAATGCGCGATCGCGGGGGAATACAGGAAACCACTAGGATGTCGAGGCTGGGACGGGCTCTGCCGGCTCGGACGTGGTCGCCTCGTCGCCGGGCGCGATCGCCGCAATCAGGCCCAGCAGTTCTCGCTCAAAGGCGACCTGGGCACGGTTCGTACGTCCGCCCACAAAAAGTCGCCCGTTGTCTTCCAGCGCCCACACCTGGGAATGGGACACATAGCTCATCAGCACGCCCACCATCAACAGCCCAAACCCGGCATAGACAATGGGCACGCCCGGATCAGCCTTGATTTGTAGCCCCGTGCTGCCTACCAGTTCCACCACAGACAGGGTGACCCCGTTGATTTCCGTCGATCGCCCCTGGCGCACCGTGCCCACCAGCTTGCCCCCATTGTCATAGACCAGCAGCGTGCCCTGCAAATCCGTCGCCACCACCGACACCCCATCGCTAAGGTCGGGCTTGGTGGGCAACCATGCGCCCCAGATCCGCCCGCCGCCTTCGGCGTCTAGCTTACTCATAGGGATTTCAATCAACGGGCTGTCATTGAGCCGCACGCGAATGGCCGCGATGCCCCAGTCGGCCTGGTAGAGGGTGACACCTTTGTAGCGCAGGGGTTCGTTGACGTGGATGGTTTTGCGCTTGACTTCATTGCCGTCCCAATCCAGCACCGACAGGTCGGAATAGAATTGATCAATTGTGCCTTCGGCGGTGTAGTCAATCCAAAATCGGTTGACGCGCACGGCCCAGTCCTTGGGAATTTGGGCCTCGGCCCAGGGGCCAGCATCAAAAATATTGCGAATTTGAAAGATTCTGCCGCTGGGAATGATCTCCTGGGCAAAGAAGCCCGTCATTGCGCCCCAGATGGCTCCGAGCAAAATCAGCAGCATACTGGCGTGGACGACGATGGGGCCAATGCGCCCGACGATGCCTTTTTGCGCGTAGAGGGCGCGATCGCGGGTGAAAATTTTGTAGCCCCGCTGGGTGAGGGCAGGCGTCAGCGTCTCCAGAGTACCCGTGTCGAGTTCAGCGCTGAGGGCCAGCTTGTTGAACTGGCGAGGCTGGGTATAAAAATTCCAGGTGCGCGAAAACCAGCGTAGAGCGGTGATTTGGCGGGTGCAGGTGCAGGTGGTGAGGCTGGCCCCAAAGAGGATCAGCAGCGCCAAAAACCACCAGGTGCGATAGACATGATCGAGCCCCAGAGCGAGCACCACCCGCCAGCTCAGAAAGCCAAACAGAGCGGGATCTTCGGGATAGTTGGCTTGGTAGAACTCAAGGGATTCGCCCTGTTCAATTACGGTGCCGCTGATGCTGAAAACCGCGATCGCCAGCAACAGCGCGATCGCCAGCCTGAGATCCGCCAATACCGGCAACAACTCTCGTTTAAAGTAGCGACGCACCGCGCGCCAGCCAAAGGACGAATCCGCAGAAGAAGTCATAGATTACAGGCCGCAGAACAGGTTAAATCAGAGGAATGCCAAGGGGATGGTGTACGCCGCACGTCGATCTCAGGCAAACTGACTCGGCAAAACCCGAATCAAGAGCGAGAAGACCCCAAAGCCCACCAGCAGCACGCCGCTGGCTGGGGTGATCCAGCTTGCCCAACGGCGCAACGCCAGAAAGCGCTTAATCGTTGCGGTAAAGCTGCCCGCCAGCACCAGCGGTAAGACATAGCCCACGGTATAGGCCAGCAGCAGCGCCGCCCCCAGGGCCGGGTTTCCGGTCGTGGAGATCCACCCCAGCAGCGTGGCCAGCACTGGCGTGCTACAGGGGGAGGCCACCACGCCAAAGGTCAACCCCAGCAGGTAGCTTTTGAGCAACAACGGCATGCCTCGATTCAGGAAGTCAAGGCTGCCACCGCTGGGGAGGGGCAAGGGCAGGGCTTCTAGCAAGTTGAGCCCCATCACAATGGCGAGAATGCTGACCACAATGGGCAGGCCAATGCCGACTTGGCCGTAGAGTTTGCCGACGAGCCCGGCAATGAGCCCCAGTGCGGCTAGGGTGGTGGCTAGGCCCAGCGCAAAGCTCAGGGACTGCGCGATCGCCTGCCCCCGATTGTCGGCATCATAGCCGCCCATGTAGCCCACCATAATGGGCAGCATCGACAACATGCAGGGCGTCAAACTGGTCAACAGTCCGGCAAAGAGCACAATCGCGATGCTGAGTCCCGAGAGGTGGGTGAGTTGATGGGCCACCAGGCCATTGGCATATTGACTCGCCTGATACAGCGCGGTTTGAATGGCTTCCATGCTTGACGATAAGGTGCGATCGCGACAACGCTTCACCCCCCATTCTATCGGGGAGCTTCCCCTCGCCGCATCGATAATCTGAGGTTAAGAAACATTCATCGGGGAATGGTCTGGCCCCAAGGGCGTCGGCAGCGCCACCACGTTATCTTCGCTCAGTTCCCGAGCCACCCGCACCAACAGCGCCGCCGTTGTGAGGCTCGCAATCATTGAGCTACCCCCATAGCTAAACAAGGGCAACGGCAGCCCCGTAGTGGGTAGGGCCCCAGCCGCTACCCCAATGTTGAGCAGTGCCTGCCCCACCAATAGCACCATAGCCCCAGTGGCGGTTAGCCGCTGCAAGCGATGCTGGGCCTGTGTGGCAATGTGCATTGCCAGGGTGCCATAGCCCACAATCAAGCTGAGCAAAACACAACTCCCGACAAAGCCAAACTCTTCTGCATAGACCGAGAAGATAAAGTCGGTGTATTGAATGGGGAGGTAAAACAGCTTTTGTTGTGAAAAGCCAAACCCTGAGCCAAACCAGCCGCCAGAGCCGATCGCGAGCAAACTTTGGATGAGCTGATAGCCATTGCCCATCGGGTCAGCCCAGGGGTTCAAAAATGACGTGATGCGCTCCCATTGATAGGGGTTGGCCTTGAGGCTAATCCCCACAATCACCAACCCGCTGATTGCCGTTGTGCCCAAGGCGCGATAGGGCAAACCCGCCGCCAAGGCCACAAACCATAAACACAGGCCACAAATGGCCGCTGTGCTGAGGTTCGGTTGTAGCAAAATAACCGCGATCACGAAAGCAAACAGGGTCAACCACAGGGCTCGCGTCGCGATCGTCAGCCCCGACCAACGCCCAAACACCCGCGCCGCCTGCAATAGCAGCAGTGGCTTCAACAATTCCGAGGGCTGGATCAAAAATGGTCCGATCGCCAGCCAGCGCGTCGCCCCATTGATGGTGATTCCCGTCGGCATCAGCGTCAGCAGCAGCAGGCCAATCAACACAAAAAAGCCCACCCCCGAAAGCTGAACTAAGCGCGTCAGCGGCTGACGCACAACCCAGTTAAACAGCGACAGCCCCAAAAAGACCCACAACAGTTGAATCAGGAGATATCGCTCCCCAAACCCCCCTTCCGAAAGCGCAACTGGATAGGAGGCTGAAAACAACGTGATGAGCCCTAACCCCAGCCAGACCAGGGTTAGCCACCGGATCAGGCGAGCTTCGCGCGACCAGTGGGCAGTCGTGGGGTCAAAAAGGGGTAGAAAACGCAACAGTGCGGTAGTGCGAGACACAGCAACAGCAAATGACAACGACGGCAACCCCCAGCAGAGGTCAAGCTGTTTCTGGGTTGGGGCTCGTCACCCCGTCCCGAGGCAGCCCTTCAGCCATCTCCGGGCTCCCCATTGACGGGGATCGCCATCCCCCAGGGTGGGAGTGTGGGTTCACCGCATGGATGCACAGGGTTTCACTGCGAACCTGAAACAGCCGCGCCAGACCGACGGGGCAATATACCCGGCAAGTATATCGAAGTCTTTTGGAAGGACAGTGGTCTTGGGAGACTTTCTCCGGCAATTTTGCGCACTGGAGTAGAGATGATGATAGGGATCCGGCTACCCCAGGCGCTAATCCTCGTCATACTCGGGATATTGCTCCGGTGCTTTGCCGTGGGATTCAATCACTTCCCCAAAAGACTGGCGAGTTTTTTGTTTTTTC
>JACYME010000106.1 GCA_015272155.1 Leptolyngbyaceae cyanobacterium T60_A2020_046 | reverse complement strand
GCCGCCGCCATCGGCGAGATGCTGCGCGCCATGTTCAAGAACAGCGCAGGATTGCCCGCACTGGGCTGCTTATCCTGAGGCACAAAGCGACGCACCTGAGTTTGCCAGATAACCTGCGGGAAGCCCAGAATCGAACGATAATATTCATCGTAACGGGGCAGACGCAGGTTTGTGGGCATTTCACCCTCAACCCGGCTAGGCAGGGTGCGCCGCCGCTGGTAAGGCACCGTGTTGTAGCCAAAGCTGCTCAAGTATTCTTCGCTGTCGAGTAGGTCGTTGACAAAGCCCTGTAAACCTTTGGTGGCAATCACGATAGACCAAGCGATCTTCTCGCGCTCGTTGTAAACACGACGGCCCAGCACACGCTCGACACAGTGCTCAACAAAGCGATAGTTGCTGTTCTTTTCGTAAAAGCTGTTGTAAAAGGTCTTGGAGAGCAACAGGCCGCGAATAAAGTCACGCACGGTGATCTGGCCGTTGCGGAGCTGAGACTCTAGGAATGCCTCACGATCCCACTTGAAGGCATGGAAGAAGATCTGGCGGTAAGCCGCGTCGATGAGGGTATCCATGTCGGTGGAATCGAGCAGGTTGTCGGTGGTGAAAATCCGAGCTTGCTCATCTCCAGATACCTCATAGCCGGCGACGCGCTGGTTTTGGCTGGACGGTGAATAATTCAACAACGGAAGCGCCACGTGTGAATCTCCAGAATCTTAGAATTGCTTACATTCGTTACGGCCAATCATAGAGGACTTAGCGATCGCTTCTCAGCAATTCTGAGCAAATCATCACAGACCTTAACATTGTCTAGGAGCTTGACGACGCTAGGCTTTCAGCGTATGAGCACAGGCTGATCACAACCCCGTTTGGGGTTGTGATCAGCTGCGCGCGATCGCGTCTTTTCGTAGATCTCGCGATCGTCTGCGTCATTCCTCACCTAGTCACCCGTTGCTCCTACCAGCCAAAGGCGGAATAGTAAATGCTCGGCAGGGCGGATAATTCTGCCGCCACATCAGGCAAGTCAGCGGGCTCCATGCCGATGCGCGTTTCTGCACAAAAAGAAGCCGTATTCGACAGGCCAATCACAGTGCTGGTGCGCAGGCGCAAATTCGGGTTCGGAAACCAAAATCGCTCCACAGAACTCATCGTGGCGTAGTCTGTGGTCAACACCAGGCCGTCCTCGTCATCGACTAAGTAGCGACCCACCACCGGGGAGGTTTCAGCATAGCCCTTTTCTCGCAGGAGGCGGCCCTGGCGCGGATCCCCCGCATCTGGCACCAATGCCAGCACCGTTGCGCCTTGTTGGGTTTTGTCTTCAGTATCCCAGTCCATTGAGCCGTGCCAGCTTACCGACGCTCCGCCAACGGCCTCAGCAGGATCCACGTCGTGCATTTTGCAAATTTCAATAATCTGTGGGGCGTCGGCTTCCAGGGTGGTCGCGGTGATTTCAAGCTGCCCAAGCTCGGTGCGACGCATTGCCAGATGATGAGTCGTGCGCTGCGATCGCCAGCGCCCTTCACTCATCCGAAAAAAATCCATTGCTTCCATGTTTCTTAAACCTGCACACAGAGAGTTACAGCCGGTTTAGTTATCGTAAAGAACTTCGGCTCCCCGCGATCGCTCGATGAGCGATGAATCCCCTGCCGCTGCCTCAACGACCCAGTGCAGTGCGGGATAGGATACGATTTTGGGACTTGGCAGTTGCACCCCAGACAGATTCACCCGCTCAAGTTGAACCTTGCTGAGCCGACACCCGGCCAACGTAGCCCCCGAGAGAATGGCCCCAGTCAGATCCGCGTTACGCAAATCGGCCCCTGTGAGGTCACAGTCCGTCAGGTCGGCATAGCAGAGCTGTGCATTGGTCAGCACCACACCCCGGAGAGTTGCACCGCGCAAGTTTGCCAAGCGCAAATCTGCACCGCTGAGGTTCCCGTGGTGCAGCACGATACCAACACATTCACTGCGAATCAGCGTGGCTCGTGTCAGGGCGGTGTGCTCCAGCCGCGCCCGGGTCAGGTTGGCCCGCCACAGCATGGCCCCAGAGAGATCCACATCCTGAAAATGACAGTGGCTGAGGTTACTTCCCGTCAGGTCGGCCTGCTGAAGCTGCACATGGCTAAGGTGAATTCCAGGCATCCAAGCTTCCCGAAAGTCAAAGCCTCGAAAGTCTCGACGCCCTGTCGCATAGCTTTTCAAAAGCTGAACCATCTGCATTCTGGAACTCCCAATCGCGTGGTGCGATGCCTGCCGCTGTGCCCAGAACCGATATTGAATCGCAGGCAAGCTCCCAGCGTGCATCACACCTAAGCATGTTTACTCATTATCCTTGAATTGTTAACTAATGTAACGAGATTTCAGAAAGGCTGCAATCCTTCTCAGGTCTATTGAGTCGCGTGATTGCTGGTGTGGGGATTCTGGTGCGATCGCATCCTGTCTAAGGTTGGATTCACTAGAGGACGATATTGAGTCTTGTTTTCCTGCTCAATCTATCTGTCCTGATTGGGCCGCTGATCTTTGATTTCCTCACCTATGATGCTCAGCAAGTCTTTACCGGCATCAGCGTTCTATCCCTTTGGTGTGGCGTAGTACTGACAGCAGTCCTTCCATGGTCGATACGTCAAAAGGCTGTAGGGCCAATAAAGTTGAACGTCTGAATTCCTCTCTGGGTCGGGTAAATTTCGGGACAGCGGTTCAGCGAAATGCGCGGACCATACAGCGGTTCAGCGAAATGCGCGGACTATTTCATCTGCATGCAGCGGCGCAAAAAAGGGGCAGGCTTGGTTGGACTTGCCCCTTAAGATTCAGGAAAGTTTATCCAAATTGATTCCTCTGGGTTCGTCACGCCTTAGATGACCGTACGATTTCAGGACTCACCCTACCCCGCTGTTCTGATCTGGGGATCATCTCAGAAGCTATGAGGCATCTGAATTTTTCACAAGGGACTGGGCTAGAAGGCGGATTCAGGCAGTTCGGGGGGGGCTGCGCCAAACCACTTGCGATAGATCTCGCTGTAGGTGCCGTTGTCAATGATTGTGGCTAGGGCGTCGTTAATAATTTGGGTATTGTCGGAATCCTTGGGCAGGGCAATGCCGTAGAATTCTTCGGTGACCAACTCGCCCACGACCTTGAGGCCGCTAATATTGCCGGAGGCGATCGCGTCCAACGTAACCGGCGCATCGTTAATCACGGCATCAACATTGCCGTTGGCGAGTTCCTGTAGTGCTAGGGGGGCAGAATCAAAGGTGCTGATCACAGCACCGGGCACCTCGGCAGCTTGGTCGGCTCCGGTGGTACCAATTTGTACAGCAATGCGCTTGCCTTCCAAATCTTCGAGGGACTGGATTTCGGTATTGTCTTCTTTGACCGCGATCGCGAGGCCTGCCTTAATGTAGGGGCGGGAAAAATCAACGGTTTGCAGCCGCTCTTGGGTAATGGTCATGCCGCTGATGGCCGCGTCAACGGTTCCGGCCTGGAGGGCAGGGATGATGCCATCAAAGGGCAACGACTCAAACTGAACCTCGAACCCGGCTTCTTCGCCAATGGCGTTCATGAGGTCGATGTCGAATCCTTCGAGGTCGCCATTGGCCGCCTGGAACTCAAAGGGGGGAAAGGCGGGTTCGGTCGCGACGCGCAAAACGCCCGTTTCGCCATCGCCGCCGCTGCCCGACGGCCCAGAAGACCCACCACAGGCCGCGATCGCAAAGGCGGCCCCCAAGCCCAGTGCCAAATTCCGAACAAAGGTGGATCGTTTAATCATCATGAACAGTCCTTTAAAAATTCCTCACACGCCCTAGACTGGCTAGACACGATACGATGCGTTAACCCTTGGCATGATAGGGTTCCCTTCGCTTCGTAGGTGAAGCATCAATTACAAAACCAGTCCTAGGTTGTTGATTATGCCAGAGCCGTTGCCCGCTGTCTCCTTTGAAAATTTGCATAAAAGCTATGGTTCGCTGCAGGTGCTAAAAGGGCTCAGCGGCGAGATTCAACTGGGGGAAGTTGTCGCCATCATTGGGGCATCAGGCTGCGGCAAGAGCACACTGCTACGCTGCTTTAATCGCCTGGAAACCATTGACGGCGGACAGCTTTATGTCAATGGCATGGATTTATCAGCCCCCAAGCTGACGCGCAAACAATTGCAGCGGCTCCGTGCCCAGGTGGGCATGGTGTTTCAACAGTTCAACCTATTTCCCCACATGACTGTGCTCGACAACCTGGCCCTTGCGCCGCGCAAGGTCTTGGGGCGTAGCACCCAAGAATCGGCAGACACCGCGCGGCTTTACCTCAACAAGGTGGGCCTGTCGGAAAAGGCAGACGCCTTTCCGCAGCAGCTTTCAGGGGGGCAAAAGCAGCGCGTCGCGATCGCCCGCGCCCTGTGTATGCAGCCCGACATCATGCTGTTTGATGAGCCCACCAGCGCTCTAGATCCTGAACTGGTGGGCGAGGTGTTGGGCGTGATGCGACAACTGGCGGAGGATGGCATGACGATGATCATTGTCACCCATGAGATGCAGTTTGCGCGGGATGTGGCCAATCGGGTGATCTTTCTCAATCAGGGCCAGATTGAAGAGGAGGGGAACGCCCGCGAAGTGATTACCAATCCCCAGAGCGATCGCCTGCGCGCCTTCCTCAGCCGGATGCACTTGGCCGGAGTTGTGTAGCCTCAGCCGGCTCCGAGGGCAAACTCGTCGAATTTAACGACGTTGGAATTAGGCCGCGTGGTGTCGAAATAGTAGCTGCTGACGGTACCCGTCCCCGTATTCAGAATGCTGAAGGCCGTAATTTCGTTGCTGGCGATGTAGGGGAGAGGTTCGCCATTGTCACGGGTGAGGGGGGCGATCGTGGGCATCACCGGGTCAAGGCCGTTGGGATCCCCTTGGGGAATGTAGAAATCGCCGCGAAAGCCAAAGAAATCCTCGCTATCCTCCATCGGCGGCAGTTGACGCAGGTTGTCTTGCCAGTAGGCTCCGTAGGTATTGCCGACATTGGAGGATTCGAGATAGTGGGTGCCGTTGGGGCTAACAAAGCGATTCCAAATGTGGGAATGACCGTAAAACACGAGATCCACCCCGGCGGCTTCGAGCATGGGCATGACATCGCGAATCAGCACGTCATTCTCTAGGGGATATTCGTAGCGAATGGCATCTAGGGTGCCGCGATCGCTGCGATCGTAGACCGCCACGGGGTTTGCAAAGGCTGGCACCACGTTATCGCCCAGGCTGTGGGGCGGATGATGCAGCATTACAATGCGATATTTCGCCTGCTGAAAAGCAAGGCTATTGATTTCCTCCTGGAGCCAGGTATATTGCAGGCTCCCCGCCTCCAGGGGCTCAAAAATGTGCTGGCCGTAGCCCCACTCTCCCGGGTTGTTGAGGTCGGTTAGGGCTTCTTGGTAACGGCCCCTGCGCGTTGCGTTTACCTGGGGATTACGCCAGATATTGGCCGCAAACAGTGATACCAGACGCACATCGCCCAGAGTGGTGGCATAGTAGCGCGAGGTAAATTCCGATCGCTCAGGATTGGGGACACGGCTGCTCGGCAGGCTAAAGATCTGCTCGTAGGTGTCGGTGTTGTAAGACTGATCGATGATCCACCGCCGTCGTAAATCAGGATCTCCGGTGGGGTTAAATACCTTGGGTCGCGTGTTGTAGAGGGCGATCGCGGCGCTACGCGGCACCGGGTCGTTGAACTGATCGTTCAACTTGGTCAGGGCTGACACGCGCCCCATCACCTCATGGTTGCCAATTGCAGGAAACAGCGGTGCAGACTGAATCAGCGCCCCGCCACGATAGCGCGGCCCGCCGGGGACTGCCTCGGCATTGGCGCGGCCCTGCAAGGCAGGGAAAAAGGCCCCTCCTGCGGCGTCATCAAACCACTCTGAAGCGCGATCAGGTACGTTCACCAAGTCCCCAGCTAAAAAGACCGCATCCACAGGGCCAATGGTTTCAGCCACCTTCTGAAGGTTGGCGGCGGTCATGGGCTTTTGCTGATGGTCAGAGGTCAGCAAAATGTTGAGAGGCTGGCCGGGGGGCGGTGCAGGAGCTAGGGAAAACTCGCCGCTGGTAATTACCGCGCCGTCTTCGCGCAGGCTTTTGACTTGGTAGGGTACGCGCTCTCCCGGCGTGAGCCCGGTCACAAGGGCGTCGTGTCGCCAGATCAGGCGCGGTGTGGGGCGATCGTAGGTGTCACCGCTGGGCAGGCGAGAATCTTGGTCTTCCTGTAGACGAAACATTCGCTGGGTTTCGGCGAAAACCTGTCGCACGTTACCCTCGCTCAAGGCTTGCCCCGGCAGGTTGCCATAGATAACAGTATGGTCGCGGCCCTCAAATTCGGTGAACCATACGACCCGCACTGAGTCTTCAGTGGGGGATTGGAGAAAGGGATCGCTCAACAATCCCGTCGCGATCGCGGCGGGCTGGGGCGATCGCACGCTACCCGGCCAGCGCGGCTCCAACACAACCACTAGCACCGCCACCAACACCAACACAATCCCAGAAATCAGGAGGGTCAGGTCTTCCCGTCGATTCATGGCGTGCGCCTCAGCCCGTCACGACTAGCCTACAGTGCTTTTCGCCGATTCCCCGCGATCGCGCCTGTACGCCACCTGGGGAGGTTTAGCAGATTACCAAACTCAAGAAAAGGTTAATAGATAGGGGGGCCGATAGGGCAAAATTTTCTGCGCATGAGGATTGGGCCCGCACCTTGGGACAGGCTGGAACATTGGGGCGCGCCAGATCACAGTGATTTACCAAGCAGGGCTGTCGATAGGCGTCCTCGGTTTCCAACGCTGGGGCAGGCTGCCCAAACACCATTTCACAGCTAAAATCCTCAAAATTCGGCGTCATCGTTAAGGGAATGCCAAAATCCTCGGAAAAGAACGCCTGGGTCGGCAGTTTGCACATATTTACGCACATGCCCACACAGCGACTCTGCTCAAGATAGCGGCACTTTTGAATGTGGACGCCGCTCCTTTGTCGACGTGGGTTGCCGTCGCGATCGGGCACCTCCACCTCGCGCACCTCGCAGGGGCCGACCAACCACTCGAACAACACAGTGGCAAACCAGGCATTCAGTTCGCACACCAGCCGCGTTGGCGAAAACAGGGTGCGAATCAGCCACAGGGCGGGAGCTGGGACGAGGGACTTCAGCACGATCGCGACCAGGGCTTGCTGCTGCGCGGCGTTGCGGCCCTGCATGATCTTTTGCGAAAGCTCGACAAACCCGTCATAGCCAGCGGCTCTGGGCTTAGCCCCCACCGCGCGGGCCATCTTGCGACTAAATAGCCAGATAAACGCCCGATCAAAAAGACTGTCGTGGTAAATCGCGGTTTCCGATGCGATCGCCGACTGAGTGGGCGAAATATTGTCAGTCCCCATGTCTATGCCACCTGCGCAAACCCTCTCTAGGGTAATTGGCGACGGCATGCTTTGTGGGTAGATCAGTGACGCCTGGGGCGCGAGCTCCCCATTCTGTCCACTGTTGTCTGCCCCAAAATCTCCTGTCTTTCTGGAACCTACCCACAACCCAGGGGGGCATCTCAACCTAAAGCTTTCTCAGCATGGCAGGTTTTTCGATGCAAGATTCAGCAGACTTTCGTGTGAAAAACCTGAAAATTCAAGCAAAAAACGAGCTGAAATCACTGAAGATTCAAACTCGCTTACTGAGAATAATCACGCCATGCTGAGCCCCCAAAAATCGGGCATGAAGCGCATCAGCTAAACCGCGCGATCGCATCCTGAACAGCGGCGCGATTGACTTCCTGACCAGAGCGCTCTAATAGAGCAGCGCGGCGGGTTTGGGCCTGTTGGCGGCGACGGGCAAGTAGGTGGCGGGCGCGATCGTGTAGAAGCATCGTAAACACCTCAAGAGGGTAAGTCTGTGTCAAAATCTGTATCTTTTGATACGAATCTTTCTTTAAATATCATAAAAGGTGAGCCATGTCCGCAGATTAAGACCCGGTGAAGCATTCGGTTAAATCTGGTCTAAGCTTGCGATCGCGATCGCCCGATACACTGCAAAAGGAGAAAATTCCACCGGTGGGAAATCATCATGGCAGCATTTGAGCTTCCTAAGGCATTCATTTTTGATATGGATGGCCTCATTTTTGATAGTGAGTTGCTCTATTTTGAAGCCTGTCAGCGAGCCGCTGCACAACTGGGTTATACCGTGGATCAGTCCCTCTTTTTGCAGCTTGTGGGTCGTAGCAATGACTCTGCAGAGGCCTTCTTTTTGGAGGTTTTTGGCGCAACGTTTCCGGTGCACCAATTTGATCGATTATGGGATGCAGAATGGCATGGCTTATTCAATACAAAAGGGATTGCCTTTAAGCCTGGGTTGCTGTCTTTGTTGGACTGGTTAGAGCATCACACCATTCCTAAGGCGGTAGGAACTTCTAGCCGTCAAGAGGAAGCGCATCAATGTCTGAAAGCAACGGGCATTTTTGAGCGATTTTCGACGGTGGTTACGGTTGATCAAGTGTCTGCGGGCAAGCCAGCCCCCGATATTTTTCTTGAAGCGGCTCGACGTTTAAATATCGCGCCCCAAGACTGTTTAGTGCTAGAAGATTCCAACGCTGGAGTCATGGCAGCGCAGGCGGCGGGGATGTCGGTGGTGATGGTGCCAGATTTGCAGTCCCCTACTCCCCAATCACGCGCGATCGCGCGTCAAATTTTTCCGTCCTTGATTGAGGTGCATCAGTGGTTAGAGACGGCGATCTCGCCCTCCCCGTCGTCACCCTAGCCCACTCAACTGCAAAGCATTGAAAAATGCAATATTGCGCGTTCCCCAGCCTCTGTGATGCCAGGTCCCTGAAATTGAACCGTTTCAGGGATTCTCGTTCAAAGTTGACCGTTTTAACCCAAGCATGGCTTTCCTGAATTTCCCCAAGGCGCGTGAGCTAAACTAAAGACCAGACGGGTCGCCACTGATAGCCTGTCGGCCTTTGGCTTTAGAGTTGTGCGAATGAGTGAGACAGGAATGACACAAACTGCTCAGCAAGAACGGGGAATTCAAATGACGCCGGCGGCTTTGCAGCACGTGCAAATGCTGAAACAGCAGGCCGGACAAGAGCTCTGCCTGCGGGTTGGGGTGCGTCAAGGAGGCTGCTCTGGCATGTCCTACATGATGGATTTTGAAAACCTCAGCAATGTTGGCGAGCACGACGAAGTCTATGACTACGACGGGTTTAAGGTCGTCTGCGATCGCAAAAGCCTGCTCTATCTCTACGGCCTTGTGCTGGACTACAGCAACGCCCTGATTGGCGGCGGGTTCCAGTTCACCAACCCCAACGCCGCTCAAACCTGCGGGTGTGGAAAATCCTTCGGTACCTAAGGAGACGCTCCTTCGATAAAATTGGAAACCTTGACTGACAGCAGGTTTGGGCTTTTCGCGAGCTTAGGCCTGCTGTACGCTTTATCACGGAAGTGATTGGGATTTGGGGCATATGCAGAGCGTAGAATCGCGATTTGATGAAGGAATTCAGCGGTATCAAGCGGGCGAAGACCCTATTGCGTTGATTCCGATATTTCAAGAAGTGTGCGATCGCGCACCAAAAACCAGCGCCGCGTTTACCTGCTTGGCGTGGCTTTATTTGCTCGACGATAAGCCCAATGCCGCCTATAAAACGGCCATCAAAGCCGTAAAGCTCAACCCGCAGGATCCGCAAGCCCGCGTTAATCTCGCGATCGCCCTGCTCGAAGCGGGGAAGAAAGGCGTGCGAGAGCATATCGACGCCGCCGCGCAAATTGTGGCGATTTCTGCGGAGTTACGTGAAGAACTCCAGCACAGTCTTGAAGATGGATTAAGCCGCAAGCCCGGCTGGAAAAGTTTGCAGCGCGTCCGGCAATGGCTCTTTGACGCCTAGCCTGGTGGGGGTTTGAGCCTAACTCGCGATCGCGAAAAGGCATCGCTTTATTCCTCTCAAAAATGTAAAGTTTTTCAACCGATATTGCGTTTCATTACAGACTTTCAGGAGCATTCGCGAACCCGCGAATGCTCCTTTTTTCTTGTATATTCAGCCTTTGACGCAATTGCCGGAATCACATCCTTAACCCTATGGGGATCGAAAGTATCAGTCAGATAACTTAACAGTGATCACAGAATTCAAATGATAAGCTTTTCTCAACAAGCCAATAAGGTTTGCTTCTTCTTTGCCTCGCTGAGCTAATTTACGGAGCAGGATCAATGTCTACACGTAACGTCAAGGTCAAGCCTGAAACTCGGAACCATAAGGGGTTTTTCGTGCAAGATGCAGATTATGAACTGATGGGGATCGAATCATCGGGTTGGGCACTTATCTGCATTGATGAGGCCACCTGCCACTACGTCGATCCTGACAATCTCCATACTTTTGATGCTGGAGTTGAGTGATGCAGACTAGAAGCCGTAACCGTTTAATGCGCGGCATCTAAGGAGCAAAAGCTCTCTCAATTCGGTAGCAACTCAAACCAACTCACGACGAAGCCACCTTGTGACAGGGTGGCTTTTCTTATGGTCTGGGGTGGATAGAGTTTGGGCGGGTAGCCCTGAAATACCCTGGCAGAGAATCTGGTAAAGAATCGACTACTCCTTCAGAGGAGAATGCTAAACCTGTTCTAAATGCGCGCTAAGTGCTGGAAACAAAATGGGGATCACGTAGCGGCCCGTCTCCATAAAAGAGGAAAAATAGAAATGACGCGATCGCACCCGTCGGAGTTTTTAGTCTGCTGGGATGCCTGGTCTGCCCTTGAGGAGTGTGCGTTAAATTCCTATACAGGAGATCCTGCTGGATTTCTCTGTTATCGAACTCGATTTTTACGGGTTTGCAGGGCATCATCCAATCCGCTGACTGCCATGCCAAACGTTGAGTCTGAGTATTGCTATGCCGTTGATTTTGTACCCCCATCACGTGCAACAAATGCAGGATGCTGCCCGCGCGGCCTATCCCGAAGAGTGCTGTGGGCTGTTGCTTGGGGTTTGGATGCGAGCCGACGATCGCCGGATTGTGCATCAGGTGCAGCCCCTTGCGAATGTCTGGGAAGTAGAGGTTGAGGCTTCGTTGGCTAGTTCTCAAGCGGGGTCAGAGTTGCCCCTGAACCGTAAATCACGCTATTGGGTTGATCCTAAAGATTTGCTTGAGGCCCAGCGCACAGCCCGCGATCGCGGTTGGGTCATTCTTGGCGTTTATCACTCGCACCCCGATCATCCCGCCGTACCCTCGGAGTGCGATCGCCAACTCGCCTGGGCCGACTATTCCTACCCCATCCTGTCGGTAACTGCCGATGCGATCGCTGACATTCAAAACTGGCGATTGGATGATGCCCAGCACTTCCAGCCAGAAGCGATAGAAATTCAGGCAGAAATCAAACCGATATCCTCTTGAACTAAGATAGAACTTTGGCGATTTCTCTAAAACTTAGAGCGATCGCCATTGCTCAACCCTGCATTCCTGCAAAGCGATCAACGCTGTATGCTACGCCATGCTCAATCCAAACCTGGATGACATCCAACTCACCCAAGAGGAGTATGAACGCTTCTCTCGTCACCTTATCCTGCCGGAAATTGGCCTAGAAGGTCAAAAACGCCTCAAAGCCGCCAGCGTGCTCTGCGTGGGCACTGGGGGGCTTGGTTCGCCGCTGTTGCTCTACCTCGCTGCGGCGGGGGTGGGCCGCATCGGTATTGTGGACTTTGATGTGGTGGATTACTCCAACCTGCAACGTCAGGTGATTCACGGCACCTCTTGGGTCGGCAAACCCAAAATCGAGTCTGCCAAAAACCGCATCCTCGAAATCAACCCCAACTGTCAGGTTGATCTTTACGAAACGAATTTGTCCTCGGCCAACGCCCTCGATATCCTGCGTCCCTACGACATCGTGGTCGATGGCACCGACAACTTCCCGACTCGGTATCTGGTCAACGACGCCTGCGTGTTGTTAGACAAGCCCAACGTCTACGGATCTATCTTCCGCTTTGAGGGGCAGGCCACGGTCTTTAACTACGAAGGCGGCCCCAACTACCGCGACCTTTATCCCGAGCCGCCGCCACCGGGTATGGTGCCCTCCTGCGCGGAAGGCGGTGTCTTGGGGATTTTGCCCGGCATCATCGGCGTCATCCAAGCAACAGAAACGGTGAAGATCATCATCGGGCAAGGCCGCACCCTGAGCGGTCGCTTGCTGCTGTACAACGCTTTGGAAATGACCTTCCGCGAGCTAAAGCTGCGGCCCAACCCAGTCCGGCCTGTGATCGAAACGTTGATCGATTATGAGCAATTCTGCGGCATTCCCCAGGCGAAGGCGGCTGAGGCCCAGGCCCAGGCTGATATTCCTGAGATGACCGTGCACGACCTCAAGGAGTTGATCGATTCTGGCAAGCAGGATTTTGTGCTGCTGGATGTGCGAAATCCCCACGAGTATGAGATTGCGAAAATTCCGGGATCAGTGTTGGTTCCGCTGTCGGAAATTGAGAGCGGCGCGGGCATCGATAGGGTGAAAGCGGCGATGAATGGCGGTCGCCTCGTGGTTCACTGCAAGTCGGGAATGCGATCGGCAAAGGCGTTGGGCCTGCTCAAGGAAGCGGGCATTGAAGGCACGAATTTGAAGGGCGGCATCCTTGCCTGGAGTAAGGAGGTTGATCCCGCTGTGCCGCAGTATTAAGCCTCAGGATTGACGGGGCCTTGAACCCGGAATTGTTGTTGCGCCAGAGTTTGGGATGTCCTGAACTCTGGCTTTTTATGGTCGGAACTGGGCAATGTGCCCTGATTGGCAAATCGGCTTTTTGGGCCGCGATCGCTGCAACGGCAAGGACTCTTGCTATAACTGTGGCATCTTGTCCACGTTATACACTTCACCACAGGTTATGCTGCATTCTTCTCGCCTGTTGTCTGCCCTGGCTGGGCTGGGGATCTGGTCACTGCTGATGCCGGGGGCCAGCGCCATTCCGGGAGAGTCAGCCGCCATCGTCGAGGCGTGGATTGCAGCCCACCCCACGCTGCGGCCCCGCCCTACGGAACGACTGGTGGTGAACCGGGCAGAAACGCCCGCACGGCGCTTTACCTTTCGGGCAACGGTGTTTCCCATCACGGGTCTGACGCCAGACTTTCAGGCGGATGGCCGCATCCGCACGGAGCAGATTACGCTGGTTAATTTTGTGGAAGGGGTGGAAGCAGAGCGCTTGGAAGAATCCCTGCGGGTCATTTACGGAGCCGATCTCTATAACGATTATCGACGTGCGGCCATTCTCCACCGTTATCCCGAGGATGCGGTGCCTGCCCTAAATTCAGCCGCTGTGCGGCGTGGAGAACTGCGGGAGGGCGATCGCTTTGCGTACTGGCTAGAACTGACCGCCAAGCCCGACGGCTTTACCTATACGGGGACGGTGTCGGTGGTCTTAAAGGAAGATGTGTCAGCCCTGCGCGATCGCCTGATGCAGAATTAAGACCAGTTCTGCCCAGCGGAGCCAAGAAGCCCCTGCTGGCCTAGCTTTACTCGATCTCTGCCTGAAGGATAGACGATTGGGAAAGGGGCTTTGAAGAGACCGGTTTTGTCGTCCTGCTTCAGAGAATTGGGATAAGGCCGCGTCCTAGACCGCCAAGAATCGCTGAATCACATCGTTGCTGAGTTCGCGAGTCGAACCAGAAGCAACGATGCCGCCCTTTTGCATGGCGTAGTAGAAATCGGCCTGGCGCACAAAGTGTAGGTGTTGCTCAACGAGAAGCACCGAGACGCCACGCGTTTCAATAATGCGGCGCACCGCTGACTCGATATCCAAAATGATGGAAGGCTGAATGCCCTCGGTGGGTTCGTCAAGCACGAGGAGCTTGGGGTTGCCCATGAGAGCACGGGCGATCGCGAGCTGCTGCTGTTGTCCGCCGCTGAGGTCGCCGCCCATGCGCGCCAACATGGTTTTAAGGACGGGAAACAGCTCAAAGATTTCTTCGGGCACGGTTTGCGTACTGAGGTTGCCCTTGTGGTTGGGGTCGGCGGCAAGGCCAATCAGAAGATTTTCCTTCACCGTCAGGCGCGGAATAATTTCGCGGCCCTGGGGAACGTAGCCGATCCCCAACCGGGCACGCTTGTCGGGGGAGAGGCTGAGCAGCGATCGCCCCTGGTAAATCACATCGCCCTGACGCGGAGATAGCAGCCCCAGGATGGTTTTGAGCAGGGTGGTTTT